>JBDNFN010000318.1:0-4534 GCA_041689795.1 Fuerstiella sp.
CATCAAAATCTCCTCGCCCGGAATGGGGCTCTGAAGACTCTCATTCTAACTGGTACCGAATTCGGGGAGCACGCCAAGGAGACTGAACTATGCCAGCTTATATTAAACTTGGTGACATCAAAGGTGAAGCAACGGATGACGGACACAAAGACTGGATTTTGATCGAATCCATGAGCTCTCCAATATTTCGGTCAATCGCTGAAGGCGCGAAAGATTCACAGCGAACCAAGGGGCAAACCACTTTGGGGGATATTGTTTGCGTGCGGCAGCTGGATAAGTCTTCAACAAAGCTGCAGGAAGCCTGTGCTAACGGCACGTTCTTCAAGGAAGTAGAAATCCACTTCTGCACGACAATCAAGAACAATCAAGAACAAGCAGGAGCCCTACCTGACTTACAAGTTGAAAGATGTAATTGTCACAAGTTACAGTTTTCATGGTAACTCTTCGGGGGATCCACTGCCGACTGAGGAAATTACGATGGGCTATACTGAGGTTGAATGGACTTACATAACAATTGACCCCAAGACAGGCGACAAAAAGGGCAACGTTCCTGCCAAATACAATCCAGGCACGGGCAAAAGCTAAACAGCTGTTATCAGATCGTGCTGATCCATTTCACGAATATCGACGAAATGCTGTAGTTCTCGAGGTAGGCGGTTCGCTCCGTTTACCTCGCAGGCTGCAGTTTTCGTTCGTACTACGGCAAGGCATTCGTGCCACATGTTTTCCTATGCAAACCAGCAGGGACTACTAAAGATAGGCTTCCTATCTCGACCGGAATCTGTCACGGTCGTCCGGCCTCTGGAATAACTCGCATCCTTCCTCTGTAACCTGAAGCAAGCACCTGAACATGGTCGATCTTGAGCAGAATAACCGCACGATCGGAGTGGAAACACCTCTGGGAAAAGACAAGCTGGTGCTGACGGCGTTTTCGGGTGAAGAACGCCTGTCTGGTTTGTTTAGCTTTGACTTGCAGATGCTTTCAAACGAGGCCAGCATTAAACCGGAGCAGATTGTTGGGAAGTCAGTTGACTTCTATGTTCTCTATCCGGATGACGAGAAACGATACTTCAATGGCTTCGTTAATCGCTTTGTGTACGCAGGACAAGGTGATCGTGCGCATATATACCATGCTCAAGTTGTACCTTGGCTATGGTTCCTTACCAAAGGTTCCGATTGTCGCGAACATGAAGCTGATGGCCAGAAAAATGCAAAAGATATTATCGACGGGTTACTGAAAGACCTCGGCTTCTCAGACTACGCGTGGAAGCTGAAGCGAACACCGCAAAGGCGTGACTACTGCGTTCAGTACCGCGAAACGCATTATGAGTTCATCACCCGTCTGCTTGCCGAGGAGGGCATCTTTTACTACTTCAAACACGAGAAAGGCAAGCATGTGCTTATCATGGCAGATCATGTTGACGGAGTTTACGACTGCAAAGACAACAAGGCTCAACTACTCTCAAACTTGTCCCAGCCAGAACCCACGGATAATCTAAACGGGTGGAATCACGAATACGAATTTACGACTGGGAAATTCACGCATACAGACTACGACTTCGAGGATCCTTCCACTTCGCTGGAAGTAAAAAAAGTCAGTCTTGTAAAACTGCCGGAGAACAGTCGCTTCGAATTCTACGATCACCCTGGGCGATATGTTGACAAAGGTCTCGGCGACGGCCTTGCGAAGTTGCGAATGGAGGAAGAGGAAGCGACTCACAACAGCGTAACCGGCGGCAGCATTTGTCGTTCATTTTCCCCGGGTGGCCGCTTCGAAGTTTCTGAACACCACAACGACGGAGAGAAAGGCCAGAAGTGGTTACTGACTGCCGTTCACCATTCTGCCCATCAAGGTGGCAGTTACATTTCGGGTGGTGATCATTCGGACGATATTTACACCAACAGTTTCCGTTGTATTCCTGCGAAAACAGTGTTCCGGCCCATGTATCGACCGAAGCCTCAAGCTCACGGCGTGCAATCCGCAGTAGTGGTGGGGCCAAGCGGCGAGGAGATTTACACGGACAAATACGGCCGTGTGAAGGTGCAGTTTCATTGGGACCGAAAACACAAGAAAGACGAGAAAAGCAGCTTTTGGGTCCGAGTGTCAACTCCCTGGGCGGGAACCAACTGGGGGATGATTCACATTCCTCGCATAGGCCAGGAAGTCATCGTCGAATTCCTAGAAGGCGATCCGGACAAACCTGTTGTCACAGGAATGCTGTACAACAAACAAAATATGCCGCCATACAATCTTCCCGATGACATGACCCAATCAGGAATCAAGACTCGCAGCACCAAGAGCGGGGGGGATGAAAATTTTAATGAAATTCGTTTTGAGGACAAAAAAGACAACGAAGAAATCTACATCCACGCAGAGAAAGATATGAACTGCGTCATCGAGAATAACGAAACTCGCAAAGTCGGATATGAGGATAAGGACAAGGGCGACCAGGAAATCGACATTTACAATGATCAGAAAATAAAGATCGGTGTTGGTTCCAAAGCGGGAAACCAGATCGTTGACATTTTCAAGAACCGAAATGTGACGCTGGAGACAGGCAACGATAGCCTTGTCCTGAAGCAGGGCAACATGTCGGTCGTTATGAAGATGGGGAACCAATCGACTGTTCTGGAAATGGGCAACCAGTCCACTAAGCTGAAGATGGGGAATCAGAAGACCAAACTGGATCTTGGAAAAAGCTCCACTGAAGCCATGCAGGCGATTGAACTGAAAGTTGGTGCCAACAGCATAAAAATTGATCAGACGGGCGTGACGATTAAGGGGATTATGGTCAAGATTGAAGGCACTGCCATGACTCAGGTGAAAGCTCCAATGACTCAGGTCAGCGGTGACGCCATGCTGACACTCAAAGGTGGATTGACTATGATCAATTGAGGTTGTTGATCGGATTTTTCGCTCAATCGGCTGTTTCATCGACGGATGCAGCCATATCGCACTGGGTAGTCTAGATGTCATGGTTTCTGCGTGTGCAGGATGGTGGTCAGTTCAGAGACGTGGCTGTACTGAATGAAGAGCAGTCACTGATCGTTGGACGGGCCGAAACGGCAGATCTGGCGTTCCCGGATGATGGCGAGATGTCGTCCAGACACGTGTCTTTGACGCTGCGTGGCGGCCAATGCGAGTTCTCGGATTTGCACAGCACAAATGGCACTTACCTTGATGGCGAACCGGCATTCGAAGGAATGTTGCTTCCCGGATCTACGCTACAATGCGGCATGACTGTCTTTTGTGTAGATTCTGGACAGACTTCTGCACCTGGAAAAGTCAGTGCTATTGTTGAAGCCAAAAGTGGCGTTACCCGGACCGCAAAATCAACACGCCCCGCTCAGAAGACTGCGCCAGTGCAGCTTCCTGAAGAAATGATGATGACTGCTGGTTTTGTGTCCGAACTTGCAGCGGATGTTGATGCACGATTCAGTTTGAAAGAGTCACTTGGCTTGGTTCCTGATGCGGGCGAGACTTCATTGGAGTTTGCAACTCGGCTTTTGTCGTCCGATGGCGACAATGACAGCTTATGTTTTCTAGCCTTCGCTCTCCCCAAACGTCTGGGTGTTTGGTGGGCTCTGGAATGTCTCCGATCAGTGGATGGACTGGAAGGTAAGTCGGACAAAGAGCCAATGGCAGCTGTGCAAGCATGGGTTGCTTCCCCGTCAGACGCCACTCGACGTGCCGCGATGAAACAGGCAGAATCTTCTGGCATGGAAACAGCCGCCGCGTGGGCCGGAGTGGCAGCATTCTGGTCACATGGCAGCATGGCACCGGAAGGACAGCCGGATATCCCGGCAAAAGATGATATGGCAGGGAAAGCTTTGGCTGGATCCGTAATTTTAGCCAGCGTTTCAGTTTCACCGGAAAACGCTCCGCAACGACGGAAAGCATTTGTGGAAATTGCCCGAAAGATTGCTGCGGGTAAGCATCCATTACCGCCCAACGCTGACTGAGATTCTGCCGCCTGATCAATGGCGTTCATCAGACAGTCGAGTACACCAATCAACTGTCCTTCGTTCAGGAATGTTCGAATTGCCAAGGCCATTCCTTGATTCTCCTCCTGTATGACGCGGGTTGGACGGCGATATCACATCACGGTCATGAGGTTGGGCTCCATCTGAATGAAAATCTCAGAAGGTCGTTTGAACGAAGGCGGGACCGGGCGTTGGCTGTTGCGTGGTTGGCCGATCGTTTGACAAGCCCGACGCTCCGAAACGCCGCAGGTCTGCTTGATTTTGCAAACAGCCGCGCGTCGACGAATCGGGCTTAGAAGTTTCCCTCAGCGGCCACTTTCAAAATTCGCTTGTCCACCTCGGCCTCGGCCAGCAACTCTTTCAAGTGACGATTCTCAACCTCCAGCTCACGCAATCGCCTGGCCTCGGCTGACTTCATCCCGCCGTACTGTTGCTTCCAACGCATCCATGTCGATTCCGCCACACCAAGCTTCTGGTAAACCTCCGCGGATGACTTGCCGGCGGCAAGCATTGACTCACCTTCGGCTAAAGCCTTCACAACTTGCTCTGG
>JBDNFN010000319.1:0-7891 GCA_041689795.1 Fuerstiella sp.
ACGCTTCGGACTAAGCCTACTCAAACAACAAAACGACAAATACAGCATCGCCATGCGGCGAAGAGTCGCTGGTTGGAACCTCGACTACTTGGCGCAAGTACCTAGTATACCAATGCTTTAGTCTGCGTTTGCCGTGGGTGGTGCGGTAGGTTTGGACGCCGCAAACGGATTCGAATTCGACGCGTTCGATCGATCGCATTTCGGCAGAAATTCTGGAGAGAGGTTCATTACGGCAAGTACGTTGCCAAGTGTGACTGCTGCAAGTCGTTCCGCACGCACCCCGACGGCATTGAACCGAAGGCCCGGTACGACAACAAAGTTCGACAAGCCGCTATTGATCGCACCTTGGTTGATAGGCTTAATACGGCCACCGTTCAATAATCGATGCAGCGTGACTTCTGCCTTGAGTTGTCAACCGAATTTCTGTGCGACTGCTTGAAATACGCCATTCGAAAGTTTGACGGTGCGAAGTTTCGTGCCACGGTTCTCAGTGCATTCTCCGGCACGCTGTGTGTGAATCAGATGCATCTTGGTCATCGCGTTGTTCTGCTCGCCAGCAATCCGATTTCCGACCACCCCATTGCCTGGGCGTTGGTAAAGTCGAACGATGCAGCCCATCTGCGGATGGTTCCGGCGGTACCTGCAGAAAGTACGCTATAAATGGCGAAGCCGACGAACGATCGTCACATCATGTTACAGTTTCTAAACTGGATCAAACGCCCGAAAAACAAGACTGTGTTCCCGCCATGACACCGAACCTCCGGTGGCGATCAGCGAAAAGTGTCGAAAAAAGGACGAAATGCATCTGCTTTGCCGCCGGCTTGTCGATGCTGAATCGGAACTTAACGACTGCTTGCATCACCTGTTCAAGCTCACCGCCGACGAAATCAAGCTGCACCAACGCCAGATCGAGCATTGATGAACTTCCGTCATCCAGTTGCGCGCCGAACTGGCAAGCAATAGTCAACGCCTATGTGAAACTGGCGTACGGCAGAAGGTATAGGTCTGATGTGGAAAATGCCCCAGCGCCGATGCCCATTCCACGCCCAAGCCATCAAACGCTCCGCCGATTCGATTACTAGCCGAGAGGATGACACAGCCAGGATGCTGCAGACGCGAATAGTAATTATGTTTGCGGCGACTGGCGGGGTTTTGATTGGGTAGCCGTGATTCTTGCGTTAAGAAAGGTTGGGTATTCCAGCCCCAGTGTGGCCCGATCATGTGGCACAGTTAAGTGGCACAGTTAAGTGGCAAATAAAATGGGGAACCCGGATACACGATGCTCGGAAGATTGTTCGCCGTCAGTTACAGTAGTAAGCTGCTGCATGGAACAGCGTCTCCAACATAGTAGGCAGGACAAGTGCCAAAAATCACAGCTATAGAAACAGCAATTCCTTCGGGCGTCATGTCGAACCTGATCCTTATCCGCATTCATACGGATGACGGGCTCATTGGGTGTGGCGAGACGTATTATACCCCTCAGGCCATTGAAGCCCTGATACACGACTGGATGGCTCAACGACTGATTGGCTCAGAGGCAACCGACATCGAAGCTCACTGGCGTTTTCTGTACGAACGGTGTACGGCCTTCGGTTATCCTGGCGCTGAAATGCGAGCACTTTCAGCCATCGATGTCGCCTTGTGGGACATTCTGGGGCAGGTCTGTGGGCAGCCTGTCTGGAAGCTGCTGGGCGGCGCTGCTCAGAAAAAAGTTCGCATCTACAACACGTGTGGTGGTCCGGGCTATGGAACTAACAAACAGCGAAAGGACGGCGTCGCCGCTCATCCTGGCTGGCCGGGTTTCGGCGACGAAGGTCAGCCCGGTCCGTTGCAGGATAACTGGTCGTCGATTCATGCTGCGGGTGATCTGGCAGAAGAACTTGTTTCCGAAGGTATCTGCGGCATGAAGGTGTGGCCTTTCGACCGATACGCGCAGCGAGGTGGCGGAGCCTATCTTTCTGCTGCCGATGTTGAAGCGGGAATGAAGCCGCTGCGAGAAATCCGGGACAGAGTCGGCAATAAGATTGAAATCATGATCGAAGGCCACGCGTTCTTTCCATTGCCGTCTGCACTGCGGCTGGCTGCAGCGTTATCCGAAATCAGACCGTTCTGGCTGGAAGACGTACTCCGCGTCGACAACGTGGAAACGCTTGCCGATTTTCGACAGCGCTCCGGTCTGCCCATTGCCGCCACTGAAATGCTTCTGGGCCGCCCTTCGTATCTGTCGCTATTGCAGGCAAAGGCGGCCGACTACGTAATGGTTGACCCCACATGGGCCGGTGGAATCAGCGAAACACGGCGAATAATCGACCTTGCCCAAATGTACAATTTGCCAGCCACCATGCATGACTGCACTGGGCCACTAACCCTGTTTGCCGGACTGCACTGCGCAGTTGCTTCCACCAATGTGGTACTGCAGGAAACAGTTCGGGCTCACATACGCACGTTTTACAAGCATCTGATTGATCGTCAGCCGGTCATTGAAAATGGCTGGTTGATTCCGCCATCGGATCCCGGGTTGGGGACTGCTCTGCTGCCGGAACTCTTCGAAGTAGGGGCAAACAGCTTTCGGCGGACCGGAACCTGCTGATGTCCCGCGTCCCAGAAAACGAACATGACAGAGCAGAAAAAAACGGCGATGAAAGACTTCGATGACGCTTCAGATCCGGATCAAGTTCTTCCGCAACCATTGTCGCCGTCTGCATCGGCCAGCACGGTACGCTATTCAATAATCGGTGCCACCACACTGACGGCCGTTGTGCTGTATCTGGATCGAATTTGCATTGCTGAAATTGCCAAGCTTGACGATTTCAAAAACAGCCTCAGCCTGACCGATAAGCAGACCGGGGCGATCCTGTCAGCCTTTTTTTTCTCGTACGCCTTAGGACAAGTGCCAGCTGGTTGGCTATCCGACCGATTCGGTGCTCGCCGGATGTTGCCGTTCTATATTTGTGTCTGGTCACTTTGCACAATTCTGACCGGGCTGGCAACCGGATTTGTGATGCTGATTGTGGCCAGACTTCTATTTGGCGTTGCTCAGGCGGGCTGCTATCCCACAGCCGGCAGTCTGGTCAAACGCTGGACGGCTTTGCCAAATCGAGGCACCGCCAGCGCGGCTGTTTCGTTTGGTGGTCGATTAGGTGGCGCGGCGGCTCCGATTCTAACAGCATGGTTGCTAAAGGATTATCTTGGATGGCGTTGGGTGCTGGCTGCCTATGGCACATCCGGTTTTCTGGTGGCCGCATACTTCTGGAAAACGTTCCGCGAAAATCCGCATGAGCATCCCGATTGTAATCAGGCCGAACAGGCACTGATTGCAGAAGGCGACTCAGAAGCTAAAAACGTCGGCCCACCTGCCTTTCCTCCTATTCTTCCGCTAATCCGCAGCGGAACAATGTGGTTGATGTGTGCTCTTCAGTTTGGAATCAACATTGGATGGGTCTTTCTGGTCACCTGGCTTCCGACGTATTTGAAGGATGTTAAAAACGTCGATCCGAAGATCGGCGGTCTGATGTCAACGATTGTGCTGTTTGCGGGAATCGTTGGGATGTTGTGTGGCGGTCCGTTAACGGATTTTTCTGTCCGAAGGCTGGGCCGTCGTTGGGGACGTTCGCTGCCTTTGGTTGGCTGCTATGGCCTGGCGGTTGTAGCCTATTTATCATGTTTGTATCTGGATTCGGCGTGGTCGTTTATCGCCGCCGCGTCTGTTGTTGCGTTTGCGACTGACATGAGTGTTCCAGGCATCTGGGCCTACATGCAGGACGTGGGCGGCCGAAATACCGCAGCCGTATTTGGCTGGGGAAATATGTGGGGAAATCTGGGAGCGGCAACCACACCGTTGCTGGTGCCGATTGTTCTTGAGAGGTGGGATACAAACGGAGACTGGCACGAAGCCTTTCTATTGTTTTCCGCTGGCTATCTTGTTGCATTGGTGGCCGCATTAGGCATTAATGCGAATCGCAAAGTGGAGTGAAGCGGCTTGCGAAACACGCGGCTGCACTTGGGCGAGGGAAGAAGCAACGGCTAGTGAGCGAAACGCGGCATTCGCGGCTAAAATACTGCGTAAAATACGGTGGAGGTAGTGGTGGCGTGCTTTACCAGTCGTCGATCGCTTCAGCATCCAGTAGCGGGCAATCGACATCACCATTCATGCGGTCTACGGCGGCGATATCTTTAAAGCCGGAACCCGTAACGGTGCAGACGACAGTTGCGTCTCGGGAAAGTTCTCCGTTTTTTGCCGCCTGCAATGCTCCGGCTAAAGCGACGGCGCCGGCAGGTTCGGTGAAGATGCCTTCTTCTCGAGCCAGTCGTTTTTGAATCGCCCAGACATAGTCGTCGGTCACCAGATAACCTGTGCCACCCGTTGCTCGACAGGCATTGACGGCCAGGTGTCCGTCGACAACGCTGGCAACCTGTAGGCCACTCACGGAAGTTGTACAGGCAACTTCCTGAGCCGTGTCTGCTCCGTTACGCAGAGGCCCGGCGATGGTGTTGTTCCCTTCAGGCTGAACGCAGTGGACTGCGGGAAGATTCGCCATCTGCCCGCTTTTTACGAGTTGCTGGAATCCTTGCGCGGTGGCAACGCACAGACCACCTCCGCCCGCCGGACAAAATACGTGGTCAATTCCTGCCGGAAGCTGTTCGGCCAGTTCAAAAGCCAGTGTCTGTACCCCCGACATGCCCAGAGGACTATAGACGAAAGCGCTAATCTGCAGAGCGGAATCTGGCCGACGTCCGAGTGCCTGCAGTCGTTCAAAGACGTTGATAGTCGTAGCAGCGTTGGTTCCGAAGTTTCTGATACGAGCAATCTTTGCTCCGTATGCCATCATCTGCATCATCTTGCCTAAAGGGGCACCTTCCACCAGCGCAATGTGGCATTCGATTTCCGCCGCCGCACAGTAAGCTGCAAGTGCCGCTCCGGTGTTGCCGCTCGAAGTGGCAATACACTTTGTTTGGCCGTTGGCAAGCATGTGTGAGACTGCACTAAACGCGAAACGATCTTTATACGAACCGGTTGCGTTGCCGTGCTCAAGCTTCAAATATAGATTCTGCAGGCCGACTGCCGGTCCAATTCGACGAGAACGCACTATGGGCGTATCGCCTTCGCCGAGCGTCAGACGCGAAGATTCAGGAACTGACGCAATCATATCAGCCCATCGCCAGATCGTCATACCGTGCTTTCTTTGTATTCGGTCGTGTGTTCAAACGGAAACATCGGCCTTCGTCGATGAAGGAAGTTCAGACGCGTCATGTCGGCACACGTCGATCCGCTGGTGTTGACTCGGATAAACGTGTCGCAGACTTCACGGTATGCGGCAATGGGAGCGTTGACACCCTTCGCAACCAAAAATCGAAACCGTGCCGGACTAAGATCGCAGCTTTTCAGCTGATGCAAACTAAAGGGTACCATTCTTTTGGATGTCAACATCAGAGTCAGCTGGTGATTGGTTTCGCAAATGACCGTGCGTCCCTGATCGAAGTCCGTTATTCCGCCGTGGCGAGGCATTGGTTCATTAAACCTGCCTTCGTGGATTGATCGAACAGTCAGATCCAGCAACATCGGACTTCCATGCAGATTGTCGGTCTTGCCACCAACACTAAGTGTCACGGTGTTGCCAACACCGGCCTGTTGACAGGCCGCAACGGCTGCGGGATCGAAAAGACAGCCGAATGCCGGACCTATGCCGGCAGCATAAATTGCTGACAGCAGTTCTGTGCCATCAGCCGATGATCCCCCGCCAACGTTGTCGCCCATGTCCAGAAGGCAGACCGGACCATCCGTAGCCTGAGACTGATCGATTGCTTCTGAAATGCTGGTGAAGTCGTCGTGGAAGTCACGTCGCATGGACCACATTATACTCGCCAGATCATGTGCCATTCGGTCTGCAAGCTGTCGATCGCCATCAGTCACAACAATTACGGATGAACCCATTTCAGCGACATCCGCATACGGAAAGCCCAGCAGAATGCTGTTGGAAAGCACACGGTCGTTTGTGAGCTGATAATCTGCGGCGGCGTACAATGGTTTCAGGTGAGCTTCATCGGTGCATTGTCGTTCGATACTGATTGCCATCGGCGGAAACACGGCGGCCATCACGGGGGAGATCTGCTGTCGAACCGTTTTCATCATTAGATTGGCCGCCTCAATTCCGCGGTCTCGCTGATCGAGATGCGGGTTAGTGCGATATGCAATCAAAGCATCGCAGCTTTCTACCATTAACGCAGACAGGTTTGCGTGCGCATCCAGAGTTCCAATGATCGGCATACCCGGAGGTGTGCTTGTTCGGAGTTTGTTAAGCCAGTAACCATCGGCATCCGGATGGTTTTCGCTGACCGTGGCCCCGTGAGGTGCCACCAGAATGCCGTCCAAATGACCGGCGGACTCAAGCGACAGCAGCAGCTGCGAGACAATCGAATCAAAGTCGCTGGCTGAAATTGTGCCCGATGGCAATGCGCGGGCGGCAAACAATGGAACGGCCTGTGCGCCGGCGGCGGCCAGTCCCGCAAAAAATCCTCCAACTTCATGATGCGATTCAGCCAGCGCCTCGCGAATCGGCTCGCCAGTCAGCAGCACGTTCTGTTCGAATGCGCTTAGCGTAGTGAGCTGAGACGAAAAAGTATTCGATTCGTGTAGAAAAGCAATAATGCCTATTCGCGCCACAGTGTTACGTCCGCTCTTGTTAATCTATATTGGTCACACGTTCAGGCGATGAACATTGCGGGCGGCGATGTTTGATCGAAGTGTTTACAGAACGTGATCTGTTGTTTGATCGTTATTTTTAGTGATTCGGTCGGCCCCTCAGATACAGTTGTTGGCGATCTTTAACTCGGAGTCAAGCGTATGTTGCCAGTTTCAGTTCTCGAAAATCTCTACAGTGCCGTTATTGCAGATGTTTTGGACAAGATGGGATTTCGAAATCAGATTCTCAGCTCACGCATTCACGCACTGACACCGTCAAAACGAATCGCCGGTCGCGTGTTCACGGCGCAGGCAGTTTCCGTGACAGAAATTCCAGCGGAACCATATAAGCTTGAAATGCAGGCGATTGACACCATGCAGGCGGATGACGTGTTTGTCGTAGACGCCGGACACAACCAGGAAAGTGCTTTTTGGGGCGAACTACTCAGCACCGCGTGCCTTGCCAAGGGCGTCCGTGGGATTGTTATGAGTGCCTGCAGTCGCGATCTCTGGGCACTTAACCACATGGACTTTCCCGTCTTCGGAACCGGTGCAACTCCGGCAGACAGTTTGGGAAGACTTGACGTGATCAGGGTTGGTGAACCAATTCGGATCGATGGCGTCGAAACAAAGAATGGTGACCTGATTCTCGGCGATCTTGACGGCGTTGTCATCATTCCTTTGGAAGTCGCTGATGAAGCGTTGCGGCGTGCTCAGGGAAAAATTTCCGGTGAAAATACTGTTCGTGAAGAACTCGCTCGGGGCATACCTGTCGCCGAGGTTTTTCGTCGCCATGGAATTCTATAAGCACACAGAGTTGTTTTGTTTCGGACTCGAACTGACGATGGTGGCGGATACGTGAGTTTAAACGCTGATCGTTTTCGAAAATTCCAAAACACTCTGAACTCAGCCAATTTTCTCTTCGGTGCCCGCTCGTTATTCTCGACCGGTCCAATGCGGGGTTAGTAAATTCAGTGTATCGGCGAGCTGCCCAACGAAAGGATCAGCAATCTTGCCACTTAGGAATAAGACTGTCATCACCTCAAACAGCCTGCTCTGAAGTCGGTGCGCTTGGGTATGCCGTCGCCAGAAGTTCGCGAGCTTCTCGGCGAATTCGGAAGTGGTGAGCATTCTCGGCGATCTTTGAACGGTGCTGGTCGATCCTGTGTGGTTGGCCCGCCACCACGCTGAACGGCCGTCCAAAATCCTTCA
>JBDNFN010000320.1:0-7170 GCA_041689795.1 Fuerstiella sp.
ATGACTTCGGCCACCGTGGCGAACGGAAGCTTCCGCGTCTACTGCGTGACGGCTGTTTCGTCGAACAGCCGCTCCAGTCGTTCGGGGTGAAACAGATTCTCAATGACGGCGCGCATCATAACGCTCACGGGACTGGCTTCGGCAAAGCGTTCAAACGGGCCGTTAAGTAACATCCATGTCCCCCTCGTCAAAAATTTGCACGATCACGATCTCGATCAGCCCGCTATCTTCTCTCACCTCCGCCAATGCTCATACACCAGTTCCTAAATAACATTTTCACACCTTCAAAGGGCTGGGCCGAAGGCCCTGACGACGTTCGTTACGAGTGCCCGCAATTTCTGTAACCTGCTCTAGTCGATGATGTCTCAGCTGGTCAGATCTGATCTGCTGGATTTACTAACCAGCAGACCGAATTGATTGGGCCGAGCAACGACTATTGGACCGTCACAAATCCGTTTTCCTATGACGCCGCAATCGCCTGACTAAGCGGCAGCAGCACTTCGTCAATTACAAATTCATCCAGCAATTCATCGCACTTGGCTCGCAGCTGTGACAGACGGTCCGCAAACGAAGCGTCGTGATCCATGCTTCCATACTGGCGAACCGTGAAGTACACACTGATGTGTTCTTCTGGAAACTCGCCGCGACGAACGTGATAGGCGTTTGTTCTGGTTTCCACCATCAGGCGTGCCTGAAGTCGACATGATTCGTCCAGGCTGATTGTCATGTTCGGTTCGAAATTTAGCACCGTTGCGCCTTCCAGTTTTGGAAGTCTTTCCAATGCCGGAGAACACCCCAGCGCTTTTGCGACTAGTAGGTCATGGTTGCCTTGATAAGCAAAGTCAAAGCCCATCACGTAGTCCAACGCTTCACAGTCCAGAGGACTGACGCTCAGCATATAGGGCACGAGTTCCAGAATCAGTCTGTGCTGCTGCTCGGCTTCGTCCAGGTCGGTCGGATTAACGCAGCCGCTGCAAATTCGTCTTGGTTCCAGAGAGACCCAGCGATGAAAGGGCAATTCCTTGTCTTCTTCCATGACAAAGTCGCCATTTTCACGCGTATAGAAGTTACGCATTAGCGGATAAGACTTCTGAACTCGCCCGAAAAATTCAAGCACCGCTTCCCGAGAATTCGGCAATGGCATCTCGGTGTTCAGATTCATGTTGGCGTAAAAATCAGTGGCCAGCGAGCTATAGCGATTCATATGGGAACGACAGTGAGCAAAATAGGAAATCGACGTCCGCGATGGCCGCGATAGAAATAGAAAGGACGCCAGAAACACATGCCCCGTTTGGACGCGATAGTTTCTGGTGGCATCGTGGCCGTAAAACAGAACGTAACACGGCCAGCCGTTGCTGCGTCTAAAAAGTACGCATCAATTATGCGGGGTGATATTAGTTTTCGGCCGTCGTAATCTTCGCGTCTAATTGGACACTTGAAGGGTCGCGTATGACAACAACAATTGTCTCGATCGTAAATTGCCCCAACTGGCCACCCCCACCCCCACCCCCACTAGGACCGTATCCACCAGAGCCTTCTCCGCCACTGCCAGGATACTCGCCACCGCCGCCCTGTGCCTTTCCGGCCTGCGAAATAATCACATCCATGGACTGCACATCCCCGTCGGCTCGCTTAACACCATCGCACCACAAAATGCCCTGGGCGCGGTATTCTCTTTTGAATCCCTTTGAGGTCTTCTCGTAGTACTCAACAATTTCCTGCATTTGAATTGGTCGTTCGGGAGCCACCTGAACACGAGAATAATAGATTTTAGTTTCAGACGCAGCAGAATCGCCCAGCAGAGCAGCAGCGTCGCCTGGAGCGACAACAGCGATGGATGCTTCTGCAATTGCGCCGCGGTGCAGCCGGAATGCTGGAGCACCCGTGTACGCGAGTTCAGCAACTCCGGAAATGCCTCGAAGCCGGTCACGTAATGCCAGCACGTTTTGTTGAGTCGCTTCGACCCACGATTCCCTGGTCGCCGCTGTGGGATCGACAGTCGTTGATTCAGGACGAGGGCGGTTTCGTGGAAGAGTCTTAAGTACGCATAAAAGTCCTGGATCATGTCCGATTGTGGACAATAGCCCACTGCTGACAAGGTCGTTGGCTCCCTGGTCATACGTTCGGGAAAATAGGTCGTAAACCGCCCGGCGGACAGTGTCCGATGGGATGTTTGTCGCCAGAGTCAACGCTTCAACTGCAGATGACAGGTCACCAGCATCCGCCAATACTTTGGAAACTGAATCCGCTGTGCCGGGGCTCCAAAGTGCAATAGCCGCCGAGGATACTGCGTCCGGCGAAACATTTATTTTACTGAATGATGAATTCCCAACGGTAATTGACGTGGGCTGTGCTTCCTGTGGTGACGCCCCGTATCCATCGTAGCCTGCCATGTCGCCGTCGTAACCTGAACCGGGTTCCATACCTGGACCGCCCGACATTCCGCTGCCTGGTTCCATGCCTGGCCGCATTCCCGGGCCTCCGCCAGGTCCACCTTGAGATCCCATGTCAAGCCCGCTTGGCCGCATTCCGGGTCCACCCTGCATTCCCAGACCTGAACCAGGTCCTTGAGATCCCATGCCAGACATGCCCGGACCGCCCGGTTGCATGCCGGGCCCGTCGACCATGCCCTGTTGAGTTGCAGCAACGGCAGCGGGGCGACCAAGTTGAAAATACGTATCAATGGGAGCTTGACTGATGCCAGCCAAGACAACAAATGATGGTGCGTTTTCTGTTGGATTTGCGAAGGTCAGCTCGAGTGTTGAATTTAAAAGCTGCTGTGCCATTTCCGTGTTGGTTGATTCTCCGGAAAACGCTTCTTCGAGAACGATGCGCACGTTTTCTTCTGAAGGCAACGTTGTGCCCACTGAGCCCTTGATGATGCCATGCAGCGTCTGCCATGCGTTCGCTGTATTGTTGACCACGAGACCGTGAACAATGGCACGTACAAGCTCATATTCTGACAATACCGAAGTGCTTCCACCGCCAGTTTGCCCGCCGTAGCCTGCACCTAAACCATAATTCCCTTCCATGGCCGGAGGATTATAGCCTTCACCCGTGCCCGGTCCTGACATGCCCGGTCCTGACATGCCCGGTCCTGACATGCCCGGTCCTGACATCCCCGGTCCTGACATCCCCGGTCCTGACATCCCCGGTCCTGACATCCCCGGTCCCGACATGCCCGGTCCTGACATCCCCGGTCCCGACATGCCAGCTGGGCCGGGAGGTGTCTCAGACGAACCGGACCCCGCAGCATTCACGCCGAGTTGCAGTCTTCCCGCTGCGCCTTTAACAGCTTGTTCCGCCTGTGGAAGAAAAGCCAGCAGGGCTTCACCAATCATGACGTCAAGCGAATCAACTGGAATCATAGACGAGTCGCGAAGGCGACGTTGAATACCATCCAGCTGAGCACCTCCTGGCGGAACAGGCGGTCTGCCGGGATTGCTGCCAGCGCCTGGCCCCAGACCAGATGGGTAGCCCGGTTCGCCTGGAACCTGCATGCCGTTAGCTCCAGCGCTGCCAGCATCGCCTGATAGTTCGGTCAGCATATCACTCATCAGTTGTGCGAACTGAGGATCGCCGGACGATGTTTCACCTTTTGCATATACAGCTGCGACAACTCGCCCGTCCCGTTCTTTAATGGCCGTCAGGAAATGTTCGTCGCTCCACTGAGCGAAATCTGCGGGACGCGAAGGCACGTTTGCTGCTCGACCAGCGTTTTGCCCGCCGTTCGGGTAACCGCCGCCTGATCCCGGATAGTCACCTTCTGCACCTGGATAGCCACCACTCGATCCCGGATAGCTGCCTTCTGCACCCGGGTAGCCGCTGCTTGAACCCGGAAAGCTTTCCGCCATGGCTGCTGCTTCACCTGAATCAGAACTGGATTCCATGCCCAGTGCAGCACTGCTGTTTGAAGAACCGCTTGCCCCCCCCATGTCGTGGCCCGATGGTCCACTCATGCCTCCGCTACTCGACGCAGCGATTTGTTCGCCACTGCTGGCCGCCATACCACCGCCAGACGAATCTCCGCCGGACGCCCCATCGTACATCGACGGTGGAGCAGCGACAGCACCGGGCGTCTCTGCGCCAGTCATGCCAGCGCCAGACATTTCTGCACCGGACATGCCAGCGTCTGGTGTGTCTGTGGAAGCTGCAGTTGGTTCATCGCCGCCTCCACAGCCGACCAGTGTCAGCCACATCAGACCCAAGCACAGAACGTAGCTGCGAGTACTCAAATACAATCGAATGTCGTGCATCAATCGTCACTCCGAGGGAAACGACAGGCTCAGGATAAAGGCAACTCAAAACGCCGGTTCTGATTCGGCCGCATGGCGGAATTCCATCAGTGCAGACGCCACCGAAAACTCCCGCCTGGGGCCCGATACGTAATCGCATCAAGCAATGCCAATGCCTTTGGTTCCGATGTCGCCTTACAACCGCCAATGACGCGGTGAACAGGCATTGACCGAATGCTAACAGAACGAAATGCGAAATACGGCTAAAAAACGGCAGATCCGCTGAATATCTGCCGCGTTTGTACGCTCTGTCAGGCCCGAAATCCCACGTCTTGGGGCTATGCTTTGTCTGAAATATCCGAACGGCACCAGCCGCCTTGCCAACTAATCTGCTCTACGGCGGCATAGGCCCGAGCCTTCGCGTCGGCAAGCGTTTCGCCGATCGCGGTGACGCCCAGAACTCGACCGCCATTGGTCAGCACCTTCATGTCTTTGGTCGTTGTTCCAGCGTGGAAAACCTTCGCCCCTGTAATTGCGGCGGCGTCGTGCAGACCGGAAATCTCTTTGCCCTTGGTGTAGGTGTCCGGATAGCCTTCTGCCGCCATGACGACACAAACAGCCGGGCGTTCATCCCAGTCCAGAGAATCAAGTTCGCTAAGTCGTCCGGACGCCGCCAGAGACAAAACCTGAGCCAGGTCAGACTTTAACCGCATTAGCACGGGCTGAGCTTCCGGGTCGCCAAATCGTACATTGTATTCCAGAACCTTTGGACCGTTCTGTGTCAGCATCAGACCAGCATAAAGGACACCGGAAAACGGGTGTCCTTCGACTCGCATGGTGTGAATTGTCGGCACCAGAATTCGGCGGATAATGTCGTCCATGATATTGTCGGTGACCAATGTGGCCGGACTGTAGGCCCCCATGCCTCCGGTGTTGGGGCCCTTATCTCCGTCGTGAGCTCGCTTATGGTCCTGCGACGTTTCCAGCGGAATAATGATGTCGCCGTCCACGATGCATAGAATGCTGACTTCGGGACCGTCCAGGCAGTCTTCGATAACAATCGTTCGACCGGCCATACCGTGAACGTCTCTTTTCAGCATCGCCGCCGCAGATGCTAGAACTTCGCTATGGTTGCGGCAGACGTAAACACCTTTTCCGGCGGCCAGACCATCGGCCTTAACAACCAGTGGTCCGTCGTCCTGCGATTCAAGAAACGCTTCGACTTCTTCAAACCGTTTGAAAGTCTTGTAACCAGCGGTTGGAACTCCCGCTTTTTTCATGATGTCTTTGGAAAAAGATTTACTGCCTTCCAACCTGGCAGCTGCTTTTGTTGGTCCAAAAATCTTCAGGCCGTGAGATCGGAATTCATCGACGATTCCAGCCACCAGTGGAGCTTCCGGGCCGACCACAGTCAGGTCGATCTGGTTGTGCTTTGCAAACGACATTAATCGACCTAGGTCGTCCGCCGCTATGTTGACGTTTTCGCCATCGATAGCTGTTCCCGCATTGCCAGGAGCACAGTAAACCTTTTCCACGCCCGCACACTGCGAAAGTTTCCAAACCAAGGCATGCTCGCGCCCGCCCTGTCCAACCACCAAAATCTTCATGCTCAAAATCCCTGATTATCCGCCTTGAAACGTAAAAAGACTTCCTGGTGATTGAATGTTCACAATGGAAGTCGGCGGCTGAAAATAAAAAAAGCTCGCGGGAAGGATACCGCGTGTAGAGTAATCAAAAGGCGGAAAACATTAGAATTATCCACAATAATTACCTATAACAACCCATGGACCAGTGCCTCCGGGTGTCGCGACAACCGCTGTCTATTTCCTGCGTCTGCACTGTGATAGCCATTGCCTGAAACCAAACTGCCCCGGCTGCTCGCAGCTTCCGATCAGTCTGTATAACAGAACAAGGCAAGTCTGATCCAAGCAGAGCGACGCGGATGTTAACCTTCATTTCGTGCGCCCTGATCCCTAAACGCTAAAAAGCCTGAACGCTTTCTCAGATTCGATCGTTTCACCTTCTATCGGTGTACTGGAACCTCAGCGGAGTTTTCGTCGATATCCAAATAAGTTGCAGGACTTCAATGACCAAAAAGCGGCGGCGAACTGACTTTTGGTGGTCGAGACTGTTTACCAGCGATGATTTCCCCCAAGAACTGCGCGCTATTATTCTCGCCATGAAATTTTTTTTCCCGCGAAAACCAATCCTTCCGAAATTCAATGTTAGAGGCAGCTTGCAACAACAAACATTTGCGACGCAAGCGTCAAACCTGACACTCTTTAAAGCGTTACGTGGTCGGCTAAATAATCTCTAAATAGCAAAGTAAAATGCATTGATATAAGATGACCCAGCGTTCACATGGATGTTTGTCACCCATTCCAAAGCGAGAAACGACGGAATACCGCGGGACTTAACTTATGAAACAGTGATTGGCGGCTGTGGTGTAGTGGCAACACGCCAGCTTCTCAAGCCAGCAATTTTCTTGACTTTCGGCTCGGGAATAACACTCTACTTCCAGAGTTTTTGTTGGCCGAACACATATTCGGCATCAATCCGATTTTCGTGTGTTTTCACTGCGTTTCATCACGTCTTCAATCATATCCGGTAGCGATTATGTGACGCTGTGGCCCCGTTTCCCTCATGCAGGGATGCACTGTTGTGATTTGCGATGGTGAATCACTGGGTGGTCGTCTGTATTGCAGGCAAGCTTTTTGCTTCATGCTGCGAAAAGCTTTATAGGGGCAACTGTTGGGACAATGCCGAGGAGAGCTGTATTGCTCTACATGAGCATTTACTGTCGCTGCGCGGCTAGCCTGAATTGCGCACCGCGCCGCAACGGAAAAGCGTCGGCGTGCGTATAAGTGGTTTTAGAATCATCACTTAACACGCACGGGAGGCGGATCGATGCCGAAGACACAGCTGTACTGAACAG
>JBDNFN010000321.1:0-41298 GCA_041689795.1 Fuerstiella sp.
CGTCCGGACCGCGTTGAACCTCGAGAAAACAAGCGGCGTCCCAAGGTTCTCAAACTGATGACGGTGGCTAGGCGGATCTACCACGCGGCGATCGCAGCGCTTGCAAAAATCCCGTAAATCCCCGTGGACAACGCCATTCGTTCCAGACACCAGTTACAGCGATTTCCAAACACGGAATCAAATCCAACCTGACAGCCGAACAACTGATTATTCGTCTGCGTTCTGACCACTTCATCGGGAAGTACCTGTCCCGGATCCGCAAACGTGGCATGCAAACGCTCATTCAGTTGTATAGTTCGCAAGCCGGTCACAAATGTCGTTCCGCAAAAGCCGGCGGACAATCGAAACCTGGCGTTTAGCTAAGCAGATAGAAACCGAAAATTGTAATGCGCAAAGCCGACGCGCGGACCGCTCGTCCCCAAAGGCGGCGTGGCGTTAATCTGGATTGTCGATCCGGAAAACGTACCCGATACGTCATCCGACCCATCGTCAACCCACGTGGTTCTGACTGCCAGGTCGACCATAGAACGCAGACAACAGACACAGTTGTCGGAAATAGACATTGTGATGACCGAAGCTGCGGTGGTGGGCTGACCCTGAGGAAAATTGCAACAGCCGCCTCGCGACGCCATTGACCTATCGCGACAGCCGATATGTGTCGTAAAACGGAAGTCCTGCCGAGACCACCACAGTTTCGGTTAATAACAAAGCTCAAGACTTCCTTGCAGACAATTCCTGACGCAGTCGGTATAGCTCGTCCATCGCCTGTCTTGGCGACATGTCGTCGACCTTCATGTTTCGAATTTCGTCGAGCAAAGGATCTTCCGGAAATTCGAACAGGTTGAGCTGTAGTTTCTTTTGACGAGTCGTGTTGCGTTCCGGCACCGTCGGCCTGCCATCCGCATTGACGTGCTGGCTTTCAAGCATATCCAGAATCGTAGCCGCTCGTTCTGTCACGCTGCGGGGAACACCCGCCAGCTTCGCGACGTGAATACCATAACTGCGTCCCGCTGCGCCCTCGATCACGCGATGCAGAAAGATCACGTCGTCATTATTTTCCTGGACGGCAACATGCCAGTTAGACGCGTGCTTCAATGTCGCCGTCAGGTCTGTCAGTTCGTGGTAATGCGTTGCAAACATCGTGCGACACTGAAGTTCATCGTGTAGATTTTCAGTAATACTCCAGGCCAGAGAAATTCCATCGTAAGTACTGGTGCCTCGACCAATTTCATCAAGAATTACCACGCTGCGTTTTGAGGCACTGTTCAGAATCCGAGCCGTCTCGGTCATTTCGACCATGAAGGTACTCTGCCCTTTGCCAAGTTCATCGCTTGCGCCAACGCGAGCAAATACGCGATCCGCAATGCCAATGCGAGCTTCGCTGGCCGGCACAAAAGAACCCATCTGCGACATAATCGTTAACAATGCAGCCTGTCGAATGTAAGTACTTTTACCAGCCATATTCGGACCGGTTATGATTTGAACTCGCCCCGTGCTGTTAACTCGGGCCACGCTTTTGTCGTCCGCTGCCGGGCTCTCAATTCCTAGTCGCACATCATTGGGAACGAATTCACCAGCGGACATCAATCGGTCCAGTACAGGATGACGCCCCTCCCGAATATCCAGCACAGGATCCTCCGTCATTTCCGGACGACAATATCCCGCCGCGGCAGCCAAAATCCCCAAGCCAACAAACACGTCAATTTCCGCTAGCGCCTCAGCCGTCAACAAAACCCGAGCCACATGACTGGCTACGTCTTCCTTCAACTTGCTGAAAATTTCCTGCTCCAAAGCCTTACCCTGATCTTCAGCTCGTAGAACTTTGTCTTCGTACTCCTTCAACTCCGGAGTGATATAGCGTTCCTGATTCTTCAGCGTCTGTTTACGGATATAGTCAGCCGGCACTTTACTGAGGTGCGTGCCAGTCACTTCAAGGTAATAACCAAAGACCTTATTGAACCCGATTTTCAAACTCGGAATCCCCGTGCGTTCGCTTTCTTTGGCCTGGTACGCGGCGATCCACTGCTTACCGCCCTTCGACAAATCACGAAGTTCGTCCAGTTTTGCGTTGAACCCAGGCCGAACAACACCACCATCGGTAATCGAATTCGGCGGCTCATCGACAATCACATCGCTGATCGCCTGGCGAACTTCAGGACATAGGTCAATGCGTTGTTCCAGCGTTTGCAATCGCTTCGCCTTGCGTTGACACAGCTTCGCTTTCAATTTCGGTAGCTGGCCTAAAGACTGAGCAAGACAGCTTAGGTCACGTGGACTGCAGCGACCTGTGGCCACGCGGGACGTCAGACGTTGCAGGTCGTACATGCCTTTCAGCAGTTCTCGAAGGTCATCGCGAAGTGTCAGATCGCCAACCATTTCTTCAACGGAATCGTGTCGCTCACCAATCTGTTGCAGGTCGGTCAAAGGACTTGACAACCAATCGGCCATTAAGCGTGCTCCCATCGGAGTACACGTTTCGTCGATGATGCCTAACAAACTCTGTTCGCGCCGCCCGTCCCGCATTGTGTGAGTCAGTTCAAGACTTCGGCGAGTTGCTTCGTCGATAATCATGTGCCGATTGCGACGGTAATTTTCCAACCGAGTGATGTGTAGCAACGCCGACTTCTGTGTATCGCGGATGTACTCCAGCAACGCTCCGGCAGCAGTAACGGCAGGAGAATTATCCTCGATATCAAAACCTTCCAGAGTCTTGATGCCGAAGTGTTCGTGCAGCAAACGGCGAGACTCGTCTTTTGAAAAACACCACGCCGGCCGACCGGTTAACACGGGGCCACCCAGATCGGATCGTGCAACCGGTAGTTCACCGTCGCTGGCGGCGTCTTCCGGCACGAGACATTCGGCTGGCCGAATTCTGGCAAGCTCGTCCTGCAACAAAGCGGGTTCGATTTCAGACACCAGAAACCGCCCGGTGGAAAGCTCCAGCCATGCCAGACCGATGCTGGTTTTCGACGGTGCCACGCACGCTATAAAATTACTCGCGCGTGGATCCAGCAGTTGGTCGTCAGTGAGTGTTCCGGGCGTAATCACGCGCGTCACTTCGCGACGGACAAGGCCCTTCGCGGTTTTGGGATCTTCCACCTGGTCACAGATTGCAGCTCGAAAACCGTTTTGAATCAGCTTTTGAAGATAGTTATCCAGCTGATGATATGGAAAGCCGGCCATCGGAACCGGATTGTCCGAATTCTTGTCGCGACTTGTGAGAGTCAGACCCAGAACACGAGCCGCATTCTGAGCGTCCTGGTGAAACAGTTCGTAAAAGTCGCCCATCCGAAACAGCAAAATCGCCCCGGGATTCTCGGCCTTCACCTCGTGGTAACGTTCCATCATTGGTGAAAGCTTGGCGGCCATGAGCGTGTCCTGTGTTTCCCTGTGCGAAGGTACGGAAGCTGAACGTCAGCGAGTAATCACCTGATGAACTTAGAACGGTGCCAGCGTCAGTTGTTTTTGCGAATGCTGTGCAACGTGCGGGCAACTACGTTTGCTTGTCATCCGAAAACAGCATGCTGACGCTGGTGCGATCGTGAATGCTGCGAATGGCCTGAGCAAACAGAGTGGCGACAGAAATCACCTCGATCTTTTCGCAAAGCGATTCGACGGGCGATTCAATCGTATCTGTCATATACAACTTTTTAATAAGGCTGTTCTGAATTCGTTCTGAGGCACCTCGGGAAAACACTCCGTGAGAAACCGCAGCGTAGATATCTTTCGCTCCACGCTGTTTAAGAACTTCGGCCATTCCACACAGCGATCCGCCGGTAATGGTGAAGTCGTCCACCATCAACACGTTCTTGCCACCAACCTGACCAATGACTTCCAGAATCTCAGCCTGCTCGGAATGATCCGGGCGAGTCTTGTTGCCGATCACAACCGGCACACCCAACAGGTTGGCATACGCAGCCGCTGACTTCGCAAACCCAGCGTCGGGACTGCAGATGACCAAATCCTCAATGCCGAGAGTCTTAATGTGATCGCAAATCACCGCTCGAGCATAAAGATGATCGACCGGCACGCTGAAGAAACCCTGAATCTGAGGACTGTGCAGGTCCATCGTGAGAACTCGATCCGCCCCAGCCGCCTCAATCGCATCAGCGCAAACCCGAGCACGAATCGACACTCGTGGCTCGTCTTTTTTGTCACCTTTTGCGTAGCTAAAATAAGGTATGACGGCGGTTATCTGCTGAGCACTTGCTCGCTTGAGAGCGTCGATCCAGAACAGCAATTCCACGAAATTATCATTTACCGGGTGATGCACGCCCTGAATGATAAACGTATCCCGCCCCCGCACATTCTCCAGAATGCGAACGAAAACGTTACCTTCGCTAAAGACCTGAGCCTGACAGGGAGTCAATCGAACTCCCATGCTGTTCGCAATTTTCTGGGCGAACACCGGATTGGCAGAACCGGCCAGAATCGCAAGATCTCCCTGAGCCGGCTGGAATGGTTGCAGACGCGGCCCAGACCGACTGTCCGGTACGGAAGAACTCAAATTCATTGGTAACCGACCTGAAATGCCGAAAAACACGTGTGGAATGAAAGAGGTCAGCCCCTCTCCTGACGTTCTGCGAAGGAATTCCCGCCGATTCGGCCTTCGAAGCATGTCACGAAAGGGCCTGACCTCTCTGTCGAGACCATCTTATCGCCGCTGAGAACGAACTCAAGGCAGCTCAACGTGTCTGCAAGAAATGGCGAAGGGACTCAACCGCTGTTTGGAATCCGCCGAAACCGTACATAAGATCCGTGCACTGCACTTTCGGCACAGGACCACACTTGCAGCCCAGAACTGATTCCTTCCTGCCCTGACTTCACCTACTGTCATTATTACCACCCAACGAAAGACGACCGCGATGACTAATCGCATCTGGAACTTCTCTGCCGGACCAGCTGTTCTGCCTGAAAGCGTGCTGAATGAAGCTCGCGAGAATCTGCTTTCGCTCGGTGATACAGGAGTCGGCGTTTGCGAACATTCTCACCGTGGTAAAGCGTTCGTCGCCGTAGCGGAAGAACTGGAAGCCCTGTGTAGAGAACTCGCTGGAATTCCACAGAACTACAAAGTGCTTTTTCTGCAGGGCGGAGCATCACTGCAGTTTGGCATGATTCCAATGAACCTTCTGTCAAAAAATCAAACGGCCGATTACCTCGTGACCGGATCATGGGCCGAAAAAGCCGTGACTGAAGCAAAGCTGTTCGGCAATGTCCATATTGCCAGCAGCAGCAAAGACGCCAACTTCAATTACATCCCTCAGGAAGCCGGCCATAGCGACAGTCCGCGATACGTGCACTTCACTTCCAACAACACGATCTATGGCACGCAGTTCGCCACCGAGCCCACTGGCTACAACAGCGATGCATTTTTGGTGTGCGATGCCAGCAGTGACATTTTCAGCCGCACGATTGATGTGTCGAAGTACGGCATCATCTACGCCGGAGCACAAAAAAATCTGGGGCCTAGCGGCGTGACACTGGTCATCATTCGCGACGACCTTGTGGAAGCCGGCAACAGCGATCTAACTTCCATGTTGCAGTATCGCACTCACGCGGCCAACGATTCCATGTACAATACGCCTCCAACATTTGGGCTGTATCTAATGATGCTGGTGTTCCGGTGGATCAAAGCCAACGGTGGACTTGCCGGCGTCGAAGCAAACAACAAAGCCAAAGCCGGAATGTTGTACGACTACCTGGCAGCCAGCAGCCTGTTTCAGACAACAGCTCGCGAAGACAGTCGTTCGTTGATGAACGTCACATTCGTCACGGGCGACGAAAACAAAGACTCAGCATTCATCAAACAGGCCGAAGCCGTTGGCTTTAGCGCTTTGAAAGGCCACCGCAGTGTTGGCGGAATGCGGGCCAGCATTTACAACGCGTTTCCGACTGAAGGCGTTGATGCCCTGATTCAGTTCATGAAGAACTTCGAAGCGAACAACGCCTGACAGGAAGTTAGCGACATCATGGCGCAGTCCAGCGACCAAGCAGAAGAACCATCCTTCGATCGGCGATCGGCTGATATCGGCATCGTGTGTGCGCACAATGCCGAAATCAAGCCGCTGCTGAAAGTGCTGGATCGCCCCAGGAAATACGTTGATAACAACACGGTTTTCCGTGGCGGTTTTCTGGACGAAGTCATTCGCATTGCCATTGTAGAAGCTGGTGCCGGCTTTGCCGCTCATCGAGCAGTAACGGACACGCTGATCAAAGAACACGCTCCGTCGTGGGTATTGTCGCTCGGCTTTAGTTCAGCACTCACCGCAGATCTGAAAGCCGGAGACATTTGTCTTGCCAACGAAATCTGTGACACCCACGGAAATAAGCTGCCAATGAAGTGTGCTGTTCCCGAATCAAAACGCATTTTTGTACGCAGACACGTCGTCGCCGATCACCACCCACGAACGACTGAAGAAAAACGACAACTCGCCGAAACCAGCCATGCTGTCGCGTGCGACACAACCAGCCTTGCAGTCGCTCAGGCGTGCGTGCATCTGTCGACCGAAAAGAACCCAATTCGATTTCTGTCGATCCGCAGCATTCTCGATTCTCACGACGAAACCGTTTCTGATAAAGGTATCGACACCATGTTCGAACCAACGGCAGGAAAGAAGCCGAGTGCTTTGTCGGGATTTGTTGGACGATTTCGCACAGACCCGGAACTCGGTTCATGGAACGTCCGAGCCAACGAGCAAGCCATTGGCCTGAACAAATTCGCCCTGGGAATCATCCGCCAACTGGCCGCAAAACTTGGCAAATCTCGCTGATTCCTAATTTAAGCTGGATCCTCATCGAGGCACAGCTGTTATTCCAGAAGCCCGAACTGCCGAGCAGAAAACAGAAGCGGCCGCCCCCTCCAAAAAACCGCTGCCTGGTACTGAATGCCTAAGCTTGCTGATGCCACTCACAGCTCAAACAACAAATCAACTTCGCGCCCAAATGTCGCCATAAATCAAACTGCGCAGGTTCGACGGATTCGTAAAGCGTGGCTGTTTCGAGCCCTGGCCATTGTGTTTCCACTGGGAATTGTCTGTCTCGCCGAATTTTATTTACGTTTAACGAACGTCGGCATCGACCCGACGCTTGTGCTGCGATCTTCCCGCGAATTGACAGGCAGTATTCACTCTTTCAATCCGCGGGTCGACGTTGCAGACTGCTCAATTGATCTGCGTGGCCCCGAACCTCGAGGCTTTGCTTTACCAAAACCACCGGGCACGTTCCGCGTCGTAGTCGTCGGCATCGACCGTTCAGGATTATCCGTACGCGTCAGAACTTTCCTTTCCTCGGCATTTGGAACTCATTCTACAAAACAGTTGAACGATCAAAAAGTTGAAGTGCTCAATGCGGGAATTATTGGGATCAGCACAACGCCTCTGGTGGACCTTGTGAACCAGTGCATCAAAGCCCGACCTGACCTTGTTGTTCGGTACGCTGGCCACAATGACTTTTATGGAGTTGGTGGGCTCGCCACCAATGCAAACATTACCGCAGCCGGCATCATGTTTCGACAGCAACGCCGGGGACAGTTATTATCGAGTTATGCCCATAGCGAAGTCGACAGCAAGGGTGCCGCCACGGATCTAATTGAAAGCTTTCCCGCGGAATACCGTATTTCAAATGGAAGCGAATTAATTCGTCAGGCCCGTGAAATTTATCGCAGAAACGTTTCCAAAATCGTGAACATTTGCGATCGGCACAACATTCCAATCGTCCTGTGCGGTGTGGCTAGCAATTTGCGAGATCACAACCCGCTGACAGTCGGAGATGAGGCGAAAATCCTGGCGGATGCCGCGACACAAGTGCAATTGGTAGGCGATGAAAATCGCGTTCAGCAAGTGCAAAACATCTGAGACGAGACCTGCTCACGACACCCCGACGCCGCGTGCCTCCACTTCCGCTACGCTCAGTGCCTCGAACTTCAGGGCGAGCACGATGCAGCCGCAGACGAGTATATCCTCGCGCGTGACCTTGATCCGTGCCGTTATCAAGCGACTGGTTCTTTCAACACGATTCTGGCTAAAACCGCTGCTGAATCCGACGGCAATTGTGTGTTTCTTGACCTCGCAAAAACCTTTGCCGCTAACTCGAAACCGGGCTCGCCTGGCGAGAATCGTTTTCTCGAACATGTGCATTTTAATATCGACGGTCACTGGCTGGTGGCTCGCGAAATTGCGCGAACAATCACCAGAGATATCCGCCACCAAGCCTGGAACGAAGATCTTGTGCCATCCACACAGGAGCGTAACGACTGGCTTGCCCTTGTTCCAGAAGACTCTATCACAGCCTTGTCGCTGGCCTTCTTTATCACTCAATCCGCTCCGTTTGATGAAGCCATCGGCGCAACAGCCAGATCGAAAGTGCTGGTCGAAAAAGTCGCGGAGTTATCCAACCAGCTTTCAGCAAGAGAACTTCTGGTTTTTCAATCGGTGTCACACGGTGAACAAATGGACGATCTGATTAATGGACTTGGCAGAATATGGCTTAACGCGGAAGAAATCGAACAAGCCAACAAGATGTCTGAACGCTCGATTCGTCGCCGCCCCCGGACGCCAAATGGATGCATATTCGCCGGCATCTGCGAATACCTTCCTGGCAACACGCCTGCTGCATTGGAGCACATCAAAAAAAGTCAGAACAAACAACTCTGCCAGAATCCAATCGACTCATCAAAGATAAAAATCGACTGCTGCGCAATCTAAACACGTCTCAGGCGAACTAAGAAAAAAAGAACAGCAACCTGCGCGGACCTATGACATGGGACATGAGACCATTCCATGCCGAGTCGCAAGGCAGTTGATAAAATTTACCTCATACTGAAAACCCAGGCTCCTCGGCAACGCAGATAAACAACGAGCCATTAACGCAATTGGATCAAAGCAATCGCGTTTCGCCAGACCGCCCACAAACACCGGACTTGAGCTGCACCTGAAGCCATTGAATGTCAACCGGGCCAGCAGGTTGAGTGCAAACGGCTCCTGCGCTGCGACGCAACAAAGGTTTGGCGCAGAGCTGCAATGTTTAGGAATCAGAGAACACAGCAGAAACCAAAACTTAGCGAGGGGCCACCCATTCACACACCGTAAATCTGAAACAGATTTATTGCAGGCCAGTTCCATCAAACGGTGAACTCTTCGCCGTCTTCGACATAGACAACTTTGTACAGATCCGTGCGGCGATCTTTCCAGTTTTGCACGCTGCCGGCCTGCTTGTGTCTTCGTAGCTGTTCCACGTCAACGTCATGGATGATCATCGTTTCGATGTTGGCGTTGCATTCGGCAGCGATTGCGTCGCGAGCGAATTCGGCATCGGCTGGTGTGAAAATCGCAGACTGAGCGTAGTGAATGTCGCTGTTTTCGACAAACGGAAGGTTGCCCGTGCAGCCGGCAACCGCAACGTAAACATGGTTCTCAACGCATCGAGCCATGGCGCAGTTGCGGACTCGCAGATAACCGTGCCGAGTATCCGTATTGAACGGCACGAAAATAATCTGAGCCCCCTTCGAAGCACTGATACGAACAAGCTCCGGGAATTCAATGTCATAGCAAATCAAAATACCGATCGTCCCACAGTCGGTATCGAAGACGTTCACCTTGCGGCCGGGACTTACGCCCCACCACTTGCGTTCGCTTGGCGTGATATGAATCTTTTCCTGTTTTTCCAGCGTCCCGTCGCGCCTAAACAGATACGCCACGTTAAACAGAGTATCGCCTTCCAGAACGAACTGTGAACCGCCAATGATGTTCACGTCGTACTTCACCGCCATTTCGGTATAGAATTCCAGGTACTGTGGTGTAAATTCGGCCAACCTTCGAGCAGCCTCGCCGGGGCGAAGCTCGGGAATGCAAGACAGTAACTGCGTCGTGTGCAGCTCAGGAAACAGCACAAAGTCACTCTTGTATTCGCTGGCGGTGTCGATGAAGAACTCACATTGCTGTGCAAATTCATCGAAGCCTTTAATGGTTCGCATCTGATATTGCACAGCAGCGATACGTACCAGTTCTGTGACGGTCGAAAACTGTCGTTTTGCTCCTTTCACATAGTCCAGATTCAACCATTGCAGAAATGTTGCGTAGCCACAGCTTTGCGTGTCTGTTGGAAAATAGTTTGCAATCAATCCCTGCAAAGCAAAACCATTTGCCAGCTGAGCCGTCAGAACGTTGTCGTAATAGGTTCTCCCGATAACCTGTTCTACATACTCACTTGCATTCATCTTATCTGCGTGCTTGTGATAACCTGGAATTCTGCCACCGATAATAATGCGAGACAGGTTCATCTCGCGGCAAAGTTCTTTTCGCGCAGCGTACAAACGTCGCGATAATTTCATTCCTCGAAAATCCGGGTGCACCATCATTTCAATACCGTAAAGAACATCTCCTCTGGGCACGTGGTTGCGGATGTAACCACCGTCAGCCACTTTCGTCCAGTCGTGCCATTCCATGCCAGCATCAAATGACAAGATCAGACTGGACGACGAAGCAGCGATACGTCCATCGATTTCAATCGCCAGTTGCCCGGCAGGAAAGTGCTGTATCTGGCTCTCAATCTGATCGCGTCCCCACGGTTGCATACCAGGGAAGCACAACTTCTGCATCTCAATCAGCTCATCGTAGTCTTCGATGGTCAGCCTTCGCAGAGTTGTCTTCCATTCGAATTCCCTAAGGTCGAGCTCTGGCATGATTGATCAATCTTTATGAAGTGTTTGCTGAAAACTTGTAATCAGTGATTTAAAAAACGAGCTCTGATCCGACTTCGGTGACAGGAAGTACTTCTGATTGACTTCCAGTTCCAATCCTGTGTAGACGTCGCCCGAAAACTGGCGTCGCAAGGCGGTAACGAAACCATCAGACGTTCCGCGATACGGAGCGTTCCGATGAACAGTCAGTTCTGGTTCGGCGACGGATATTGCCCTGCCCCAACGGCGACAAAAATCCAATTCGCTGCCACGCCGCGGGTCATACAACAACCCGACATCCGTTTTCCGGAACTCGCCATTCCAGATCGGCGTAAAACTGTGCACCGACAGATGTAAGACCCGCCCTGTGGTGCCAATTGCCTCTGAGATCGCCTGCTGAACTTCATCACGATAGGGCTGCCAGTGGTCAACCAGCAGCTTACCTTTTTCATCAACAGGCAAAGATTCGGTAAACTCGGAAAACAGTTTGCGATGTCCAGGCGAACGATTCAGTTCGACCAGCAATCTCGTGACGGTCGCCGAAAACAACGGTGCTGCAATGACAGTAGCGAACTCACGAGCCAGTTTCAAGGCCCCTGGATCCCAACCACGATGACTGACAAGCGTTTCTTCGGCACCGACAAAACACTTCCGATACCGAGCAGGCACACGGTTTCCACCGTGCTCGCATGTGATTACGACGGCCCGTGTTTCCGATCGATTGTTGGTCAGGTGTTTCGACATTAAAACATCGCGCCGTTGAAACTCCGACCTTCAGTTAAGCAATCCGCCAATTCGCCATACAACTGTTTTGCAGATTCCAGAAAGTCAGCGTTGCCAGACCTGACAATGCGGTTAGTCAGCCGCCGAGACAACGGCCCCTGATTCAGAATCAGCTCCAACGCCGGTCGCGTCGCTGCATCCAATTCAGGTGGTTGAACGGACACTAGATGTTTCCACACATCACTGACCAGACATGCACTGTCTGAAATTCCGAATAGTTGCAGATATTCCACATCTGTAATCAAGGCCTGTTCGCCATCCCGAATGACTGCACACAGAATTGCGTGAAGACGTTCGACGCTCACGTTTCTCTGAGCAGACGTTTCACTCCATTTCTCATCAACGAGTGCCCTCAAAACGGCAACCGTTGTTTGCAGAACCGCGATATCAGCCGCGGGACATTCCTGAATATCGATCACGCGAATTTCAATGGCACCGCGATCAAACCGAGCTATCGCGCCGCGGGCATTTAGAAATTCTTCCTGAAGGACGCCGTCAGGATCCAGCGGAGCAATTTCTGCATACATAGGCTGAAAAATCAGTCGGTCATATTCTTCACGGGTAAAGGCCTGTTCCGGTATCACATCTCCGGCTACTGATCGAACGCGACGTGAATTTGTGCGGTAAACTTCCAGCCGACTATCCAGCATGCCCGACAGCCTGCCGTCCATAATCGGCGATGAAGCCGCCAGTCCAGGAAGCAGAGGCAGCATCAAACGAACGGCAGCATGTAGACGTCCGAATTCTTCGTCCCCGTGAAACGGAAGATTCAGATGCACGCTCTGCAGATTGGCCCATCCGTGCCCGCGACAGTCAAAAATGCGATCGAACGCCTCGTAGACCTCGTTATATTCATGCGGCCACAGTTTCATTTCTTTAAACGGATCCATCCACGGATGCATCGCAGATGGCAGCAGTCGCCCTCCCAAACGTTCCAAATGTGCGTTGGCATCGGCTACGTTCTGCTGAAACTGCTCGGCCAGACCGGAAAGCTGTTTCGTGGGACTAGTCGTCTTAAACTCAATCACATGCAGTGCCAGTTCGTTGGACCAGGAAATCGGCCCGCGTTCTATTTCTGCTTCCACACGACCGCAGTCTGCCTTAATCAGCTTGTCGGCAATCGGACTTACATCGAGACGGTGCCTGTCGACAATCATGTATTCCAGTTCGACGCCAAACGCGTCAAACAAATGCAACGGCTCAGACATAGTGGCGTGCCTTTGAAGCTTCAATACGTCGCACAAACGTTTCCATAATGCGGCGGTATAATTCGTCTTTAAGTAGTGCGTCTTCGGTACCAACATCCACGTTGGGATTGTCGTTAACTTCAATCACCGTAAATCGCCCTTCGGATTCTTTCACGTCCACGCCATAAAACCCGTTACCGATCAAATTGGCAGCCTTGACTGCCACGTCGATCGCTTTTCGCGGTGCCAGTTCAACTGGGACAGCTTCCGTTTTACCATAACGCCCGGAACCATGATTTTCCTGTCGAATAATCTGCCAGTGTCCTCGTGCCATAAAATAGCGACAGGCAAACAGGGCTTTGCCGTCCAGCACACCAATGCGCCAATCGAATGTGGTTGGAAGAAATTCCTGAGCGACCAGCAGATCAGATTCGCCCAGAAATTCATCCAGATGCCGTGTCAGCTCTGCAGCGTCAGCGACCTTCACAACGCCTTGTGAGAACGAACTGTCAGGCTTCTTCAGGACACACGGAAAGCCAAGTTCCGGCTCAACGCGATCGGCGTTGTCACGATGCACGACAATCGTGCGAGGAATCGGAATCTTGTGACGCGTCAGCAGTTCGGCCAGGTAGACTTTGTTAGTGCAGCGCAGAATGGAAATGGGATCATCGATAACCACCATGCCTTCGCTGGCAGCGCGTCGAGCAAACCTGTAGGTGTGATGGTCGACACTTGTTGTTTCTCGAATAAACAAAGCATCAAATTCAAGCAGACGCCCTGAATCATCTTTCGTGATCAGTTCGGCATTGATGTCTTCTTTTTCCGCCGCTTTGATAAATTTCTTCAACGCACTTTCACCGGATGGAGCATTTTCTTTTTCATCCGGATCGTAAAGAATGGCAAGATCAAATCGCATGCGCTTACGAGACTTCAAAGACGCACTGCGGCCACTTAAATAGCGAGCTGCCGCTTCTGCAACAAATTCACGATGGTTTTCAGGAACGTCGGCCCCTGGAATCGCCCGCACACGACGAATCTGCCAGGTATCATCGCGACGAAGAAAATCTACGCGAAGCAACGGCACCGGAAACAGGTTGAACAACTGCAAAGAAAGACGCTCATACCGTTGAGCCATATTTCTTCCGAAGTAGATGCTTAGAGTAAATTCCTCAGACTGCAGCGGGGCCAGACTTTTCTGAAGCAGTTCCTCAAGCTCTGTTGAAACCATCCGCATCATGGAACGGGTTTTCAAGTCCTGCAGCGTCGTAACCCCTGGCATCGGCTTGTGTCCGCGCGCCTCAGCCAGCAGCGAAACATAGTAACCCATGCTTTGATAGCGATAGCTTCGGCACAGATTAAACACTCGCGTCGAACGAGTGACTGATGCGTATTCCGGATTTGTCAGATAAGACCGTGCATCCACAACCTGCACGCCGGGAATATCAAACGGCCAGTCTTTGCCGCCGGATGTAACAATTAATGTGGGCATAAAGCAGACTTATCCTGGGATTGATTATTTCGGCGAGAAACAAATTCATCCGCTGCAGCAACGCCACAACGACATTTCAGAAACTCAGGTAACTTAAACACGGCCGACAACTGAAACAACGGCCTTATCAAGTTACAAAAAAGCGATCTCCGGGGCGAATGATAAGCAGATTGGCGTCGTATGTAACAATCCCCAACAGAACTGAACACACTGCACGATCGAGATCGACAGCATAGTAACTCGTCCCGGAAATTGGATTCGCGAGATAGGGATCAGCAACCAGAACGGTTCGCTCGACCTGATCATAACCGCACATCACCACAAAATGGCCACTGGGTTCGCCTCGCAAATCGTCAGACTTTCCGTCCATTCCAAATTCGCGAGACTCCTGATACAGATAGGTTGAACTTAGGCCGGACAAAACTGGAATGCCTCGCTTCAGATATTTGCGAATCAGGCCAGCCGTCAGATCCTCCATGCGAATCACGCCACCAAACGCCAAAAAATCCAGGTAGTGCTCTGAAGCGGTGCGGAGCTTCGGGTGATCTTTGACCGCCATCTGAGCCGTTAAACGCTCTGCAAGGTCGACTCGCGCCTCGCTCGCGTGAAACCAGGTTGGATCAAACACCTGCAGGTTAAACGTGTAAATCACAGCGTTATAGCCACGCCGCAACGCGTGACAACCGAGCATGACCGCTAACGTGCCACCTTCATCAAAGGTGGCGATGTCCCTGATAATTTCATCCAACGAAACCTCGTCGCCAAAGTATCCGTAAATGGCCTGCAGGCAGGTTGGCCCGCAAGTTACGTCGTCAGGTTGATTTCCGATGCGAAACTGAAGTCTGTGACTCACTTGTTCTGCTGTTGCACCCGTGGAAAAAGGGTAAATGGCTCAAGCGGGAATCCCGCCGATGCACTGCGCGGAAGTTTGCCAATCGTCAGCAAACATCTCAAGACCAATCTGACCTAATATTTCAAGGAACCAACAATTGGCCAGCCTGCGATACCCGATCAAAACAAAGGCCAGGCTGAAAGAAAACAGACGGACGAAAACCTGGCGAACAGCGTGACTTTCACCGAGGCTGCGCGGGCCGAACGCAATTACATTCGCACCACCTGGACAACATTCAGGCATCCGGCTGAAGTTTGCTTCGCAGATCGCGCACCAGCACGACCTTGTCGTCACCGTCGTCGTAGAAGTCTTTCATCACCGCTGCCACATTGTACCCACAGCGTTGATAGAACTGTCGGGTAGGTTCATATTGCGGCTTATTCGAAGTCTCAATGTAGACCAGGCGAGCGTGTCGCGAAACCAGGTCCTGCTCGGCCTCCTGCAGCAGCAAACGGCCAATGCCTTTTCCCTGTGACTGGCGGTCAACGACGATCCAGTAGATATCGTAACTACCGAGCGTGCAGCCGATCAGCCCGTAACAGATGTATCCCACAACCCAACCATTTTGCTCTGCAAACCGAAATTCGTATCCGGACGCTTCACCGTTCGCCACGAATGCGTCCACCAGCTCCACAGCAATATCCACTTCGTCCGGGCGAAAAAACTCGGTCGATTCGGCCATGCGGCGTACGTGATCTCGATCTTCCCTGCGAGCGTCACTGCGAATGGAAAATTTAGGTAGCATGACTTGTCCGGACAAGGCCTTCAAAAAAGCGTCGAGCATTTGTCCCGAGCGTTCTGGTACGATACCCACCCTCCTGAATAACGACGGTCGGCATGCGAAGTTCACCCAACAGTTCCCCATTCTTTTCAAAGTCTGATGGACCTAACGACCACGTGCCGGTCGGATCCCCTTTCGCCGGATCTAACCCCAGGGCAACCACCAGGAACTGAGGATTAAAGTCTTTAACGACCTGCAGCGCGCCAGTCAGAGCCACACGATACTGCTGTCCATCCTGTTTTTCCGGTAGAACAATGTTCAAATTAAACCCCGCACCTTCTCCAGAACCGGTCTCATCCGGAAAGCCTGTGAAATAAGGATACGCAAAGTCGGGATCACCATGAATTGACACGGTCAACACGTCACTTCGTTCATAGAAAATATCCTGCTGGCCGTTACCGTGATGGTAATCGATGTCCAGAATCGCCACCTTCCCGCAGGAACTCAGGTACTGCGCTGCGGCGGCGGCGTTGTTAAAATAACAGAAGCCTCCAAATGACTTTCGCTCAGCATGGTGCCCCGGTGGTCTGATCAAGGCGTAAGAAATTCGACGTCCACGCAACACCAGATCTGCCGCCGTCAGAGCACAGTCGATCGCCCGCCGAGCCGCAGGAAATGCATTCCGATGAATGGGCGTAAACGTATCGATGCAATAATAACCGGACAGCACGGACATTTCGCGAGGCGGCCGAGTCGCATTTCGGATCGGAAAAACGTACGGATAGATGGACTTACCTTCGGGTACAGAGGCGCAGGCCTTCTCAAGATAATTCACCAGATTTGAATCATGCACGGCAAGAATATGCTTCAACGGAAACTCTTTGACCGACACGCATTCAATGAGTCCCGACTTTTTCAGTTCGCCTTCAATGACTCCAATTCGCACGGGTGATTCCACATATCCCCGTTCGCGAATGTGATGAATGTCGTGCTTATCGTTGACTGCTACCGCAATCAATTCAGGAGAACTGGCTCTGGCCGGAGGACGTTCCGGCGATTCTTTAAGATACCGTAATGGCCGCAGTTGCACCGGGTTTTCACAAAACGATCCCACAACCCGCGTCACGTATTCCGGCGGACACAGGTCTCCGTATTTACGCTCAAGAATCGCGCGTACAACATCCTTCGCAAACTTTTGCGATAGTGGTTTTCCCTGGTCCAGGTCGTCGTAAACCAGATGCGGCAGATTGTCGTTTACGGCACCGGGAACCGGCCATTCGTATTCCGTTCCCCTGATCGGTACGGCACCGTAGAGTTCGTAAAATCGCAGCCGAGCCGCATTTGATTTCCGAATCGCCGAATCAGAACAGCGGTCCGCGTCATCCGGCAGACATTCGAAGAACAGCCCCTTTGTTCTCAGCGTCAACGCCTCTGATCGAATGTGTTGGTAAAGCGCTGCTCCGATGCCGCGGCCAGTCAGTTTTTTGCCGGCGGCAAGATAGTCGAGATAACAGAAACCCAGCACTGGCTCATGCAGCACCGTCGCAAATCCTTCAACATGCCCCGGACGTTTTTCTGCAACGTACAGAACCATCCGGAATCGCTGCTTAAACGGATTACGAAGCTTTTCAGACAGCCCCTCGACATCCGATATCGGTGCATCCGAAAACTGATCCTTAAAGATCTGAATCACTTCCTGAACGGCAGTTCGGTTTACCGGAACAACGTCATCATGAATTCGTCGGATTCGAAACATTTAGAACTGATCTTCAGAAGAGGAGTTCAGCGCAGAATCCACAATTTGATTGATCGCGGCTATAAAATCGATGGAACCGCGATCCAACGCCGCAGCGAAGCCCGCGTCCGGAGACAAACACGGGTTAACGTTTGTTTCAAGTATCCACGGAACTCCCCGACCGTCCACGCGAAAGTCGACTCGGGCATAACCTCTGAGCTGAAACGTTTGCCAGCAAGCGGACGCCAGTTCGGTTAGCTTCTGCAGCAGCTGGCTGTCGGAATCTAAAAAGTCAAAGCTTCTAGGAGTCTGCTGGTACTCGAACGAGTCTTCGCACCACTTCGCTTTGTGCCCAACAATTCGAGGCTTCGAATCCGGAAAAGCCGAAAAGTCAATTTCTGCAGGTGGCAAAACGACAGGACGCCCGTTCTCACCTTCCAGCACTGACAGATTGAATTCCCGGCCGTCGATATACTCTTCGGCAAAGTGCAGGCAACCTGAACTCGCCGAACGATTTCGAAGCAGCGTTGCCAGATCGGCTGCCGCGGTCACGTCAATTACGGAATCATCATCCATCCCGAACGAAGCGTGTTCCCAGACGGGCTTCACAATCGCTCGGCCAGCCATTAGCGACGTCGCCGCTTCGCAATCTGCCCCGGTCGACCATCGCGGAGTTGGCAAGCCAGCGACATTCATCAATCGCTTGGCCGACACTTTGTCAGACGTCCGCAGAATCGCAGTGGTTGAAGCGCCGGTAAAAGGAATCTTCATCGCCTCCAGCAGCAATGTTGCGGCCGACATCAGCCGATCTGTTCCGCCAAGCGATTCCACCAAATTAAAGACAACGTCTGGTTTTAGCAAACGCAACTGATCGGCCGTGTGCTGCAAATTCAGCGTGCATTCAAGGATATCAACTTGATGATCCCGTTCGCAAAGTGCCTGACGAACGGCATCTCGCTGAACAATCACGTCCTGATCGGCGATGGAGGCGTTGAGGTCGACTTCGTTATGCAGAATAACAACTTTGCGTAATGACATAAGGCCGTCCATTTACTTTCGCACGGCGTTGATGTCGCTGCGCTGATTGTCAAAAGCACTGGAGGACGCACTGGAGGACGCACGCACTCGCAACGCGGCGGAATCGACGATTCGGCGGATCAGTTCGACGTAAGGCATGCCGACCGCCGTCGCCAGCATTGGCAAGTCTGAGTGCTGTGGATGTAGGCCAGCCAAAGGATTTGCCTCCAGAAACTGAGGGCTGCCCTTTGCATCCGACCGCAAATCGATCCGCCCCGCATCACGACCATTAAGTGCTCGCCATGCTTTCAGAGCAATTCGTTCTGCTTCAAACACTTCCGGATCGTCAGGGCGAACCAGTCGATATTCGACAAGCTCCTCGCAGCGTTCTTTGTTCACATACGAATAGCAACCGCTTTCCGCATCAGGCAGCAGCACGATCTCAAGCGTCCCCAGCACTTCGGCATTTCGACCGGTTCCCAGCAGCCCTACAGTAAATTCCCTCCCTGGCAGATATTCTTCCACAAGAATGGGCTGCTGGTACTGCAACAGCTGACTTTCGCATTCGGCAATAAGTTCGGCGGTGCTGCGAACGCAGGAGGCCGGTGTGATCCCCTTGCCCGTTCCTTCAGCAACCGGCTTGGCAAACAACGGAAACGTCAGGTCAACGCCGTCCAGATCTCGCATGTCGCTGATCAATGCAGACTTGGGGGTCTGCAGCCCAGCGTCTCGAATGGCCGACTTTGTGAGGCTCTTGTGAAGGCAAACGGACATCACACAGGGGTCACCAAACGTATACGGAATATCATACACGTCAAGTATGGCTGGCACCTGAGCCTCGCGACCGGTTCCGCTCAAACCTTCACAGATGTTAAAGACCAGGCCCCAGCGATCTCCGGCAGACAATCGTGAAACCAGATTCCGAGCATGGCCTATCCGGTCGACATCGTGCCCCAAGTCAAGCAGTGCTGCTTCAATAGAATCGATTGTGTCGGCGCGATCAAACTCGGCGGTTTCCAGTTCGCTGTAACCGGCCGCCAGATACTCGTCCCGCAGGTCGTAGGTTAGTCCGATGAGCATGTAAGACTTCTCGCAAAGATTTTCGTCACAGTTACTGATGGCACTTTCCCGTCGACTCAACACCGTTCTCGTCAACCGGTTCGTGCCGAATCTCCTGATACAACTGACGCTGCCAGCGATCGGCGTCTGCGCGATGCATGTCGAGTGCCGTCAACAGATTTTGCCCCGGTCGAAGCAAATCAAGAGGACAGCCTTTTGCCAGCTTGTCATCGAAAACTCCAGCTTCGGTGTAGTCCAAAGGATAGAGTCGACAAATCAAAGGACGGACTTCCAAAGGCAGAGTGCATCCTTCCGTTCCCAGAAACGTGCAATCTCCGTTCGGCAACTGCTTCAACACACGGCGAGTTCCATCCGCTCGAAAGACCCGATTTTTCCAAAGTGGATCATCATCCTGCGCGGCGTAAACCGGGTCGTCAGGAAGACGGAACTCATAAAACTCCGTCTGGCCACTATAAGCGGCAATGCGTTCGGCATCACCTGGAGTTGTATAGATTTCTGTGCCCTGACAACACGTCTTTGTGTGGCGAGCACAACGCGCACACAAAAACTCATCCTGTTCCATTTGGAATCCATCACCCTAAAAGAATGGCTGAAACACCCGACCGGCCGAGCGAAGAACTCGGCTAGATCGGCAGTTCACAACATCAGATCGCATCTGCGTTTTCGATCGGGTCCGGATATCGAAAGGTCTTGCCTTCAAAATTCTTCAGGACAATCCAATCGCCATCACGCCCTACGATGGAATCCGGCTGCAATGGAATCTTTCCACCGCCCCCCGGAGCATCAATCACATACGTTGGCACGGCATAGCCGGTTGTATGACCGCGCAGGCCCTGAATGATTTCCAACCCCTTGGCGACGGGCGTTCGGAAATGTGCCGAGCCGCTGATTGGATCGCACTGGTACAAATAATAAGGACGGACACGCATCATCAGCAGCTTGTGGACAAGCTGCTTCATCGTATCAACGCTGTCATTCACGCCCTTCAGCAGCACCGTTTGTGAGCCAAGCGGAATTCCTGCGTCGACCAGCCGCTCACACGCACGTTTGGACTCGGCCGTACATTCATCCGGGTGCAGATAATGCACGCTCATCCACAGCGGATGATGCTTACGCAGCATTTTCACAAACTGTGGCGTAATTCGCTGCGGCAGCACGGCAGGCATTTTCGTTCCGATCCGCACAAATTCGATGTGCTTGATTGAACGCAGTCGAGTAAGAATGCCATCCAGTTTATCATCGCTCAAAGCCAGCGGATCGCCTCCCGAAATCAGCACGTCACGCACCTGTGTTGCGCCTTCGAGATATTCATACATCGTCTGCAGGCGAGCTTCATTCGGAAGAATTTCTCCGTGACCTACAACCCGCGACCGTGTGCAGTAGCGGCAATAGGTGGAACAGAAGTCCAACGGCAGAAACAAAACACGATCCGGATAACGGTGTACCAACCCCGGTACTGGACTGTGCCCGTCTTCACCCAGAGGATCGTCTGCTTCACCCAGAGTTCTGGTGAATTCGGCGGTGGTTGGAATCACCGTTTTCCGCAGCGGCTGCTGATCATCAACCGGATCAAGCAGGCTCATATAGTACGGTGTAATCCCGACTGGCAGCATCGTGCCACCCTGCGTCAAAGCATCCCGTTCGCTGTCTGACAGCGTCACCATGTTCTCAAATTGGGCCAGCGTTTTGATACGGTGACGAGATTGCCATCGCCAGTCATTCCACTCGCTCAGCTTTGCGGTGGGAAAGAAGCGGCGGCGAAATGCCGTCGTCAGATCAACGGGCTCGCTGGCAGTGGAAGAACGCCGTGTCGAACGATTAACGCGCCGCGGTGGTTCAAGTTCTGCCAGGCTCGCGGAAGTGCTCAGCATCAAGTTAGTCTCGGCACTAAAGTGAAACTGTCCGAATGGGTTGGATGGCGAAGCCGAAACCTGCTGACCCCTGTCCTGACCGGCAGGGCTCTGAAAAGATTGTGTGGAAAGACGAACAAACTGCACCGAACCAGATCCAGGAGGGTCATCTTCTCCTGCAGCCGCAGCGTCTCCATATGCAACGACTTCCGCACATTCAGAATGACTTGTCATCCAATGAACCTTAAAGAGGGGTAAAGGAATACGCGGTATCCTTCGGATGGTCGTCATTGACCTTCCGTCCCGCGCTTATCGATCGCGCAGTATTACGCGCAGGTTTTCCAGAAAGTCAACGAGCAGCGAACTGCAATTTTCCACGATTGCCCAGAATGTTTTCATTGACCCTGGACGTCTTAAAGCAAGCGACCCCAAAGACCGCACGATTCAAGGTAACCCGAGCTCGACGAAATACGCCTAACCGCGGACTCCAAATCACTGAAACAGGCGAACGGGCTGGCCCGTGGAAACCGCATAGTCAAAACCAAACTGCGTGTGTGGCGGCCGCAGGTCAGCAAGAATCGCTGAAGCCCGACTGACACAATGCCAAGACGCTTGCAGAAGTTTCTCTGCAACGGAAAACGTTGGTTGGCCAATCTTTAAACCAAGTCTGGCGAGCAGCATTCGCGGCCAGATATTCGAGTGATCGGCGATGCCTTTTAGACTGGTTGGCCTGGACATCACGTCACCAGGCTGACCTTCAACACGAAACGGAAGTCGATGACTCACTTGTTTGCTGTTGCACCCATTTGGAGAGGGTTATGTTGCTCACGCGGAAACCCCGTGGACGCAATGCGCGGAAGTGTGCCGTCGAACTGCTATCTTCTCAATAGCAATTTCCAAAATTCCTGCAACGAATTACAAAGTCGTCGGCCGCGGTTCAACTCGGCCGGCGGGGCATTGTCCTCGCAACCACAGAGCTTCCCTTCGCCGGACGATCACCGCCGCCACGGCCACAGCGGAAAGAGCTGAGTTCCAACCCAAAAAAAACGTTGGGCCCACATGGAAAGAGCCGAACCCAAAACAGAAGGATGTTGGGCCGAGTCCGGACGAGGCAGAAATCATCTGGAACCTTAGTGCTGAGTCGCTCGCAACGTACGCAGTCGAACGATCAGCAAGACAGGTTTCCCGTGGCGAAGCCACACATGCAGGCTCCGCCAGCGTGTGCCCCCCCGTCCAATTCTCGCCGGGTACCACGCATCGCCGTTCAGCCAGGGCGTGTCGCTTTAGTGACCGAAAACAGCTATCAACGCACCGGCGCAGAAAAAAAACCACGTTGCATGCCAAGCCAGCAGTAAGGCAGGTTTCCAGTCGCGTTGCCGGTAAGCCGACCGGCACCGCCCAATGCAGCTGTCTATCTATTCAACCAGCAGCAGCTGAATCGCGTCGGCGTGAGCGTGGCCGCCGGCGCCGGCGGCTTTGACTTCGACAAAGCCTTTTTGCCCCTTGGCCAGCTTGAAGATTCCCAGCGATGTGAAATTGTCTTTTAGCTTTGCGGGTTTCGTCATATCAATCTTCACTGCTGCAGATTCATCGCCAATCTGAACGGTGACGGGCACATGCGGTCCACGATTTTCGTGAGGCAGATACGCCAGACGCACTTCGTATGTGCCAGACTTGGGGGCTTCGAAATTAAAGCGGATCGATGCGTTTGTATCCGTTGAATACAAATAACTGTGACCAACAAATCCCTTCAGCCCGGTTCCCGTGCCCCAGTTGCCGGATTTTTCTGCTGCGCTGTCATCAATCACGATGCCGTCCAGCTGGTTCGGGTCAAGCCCTTCCATCGGACCGCTGGCACTTGCCAAAGTCATGGCGTCGTCCGGCACTTCAATGTTTTCGTAAACCGTTTTTCGGCGAGCTTTGCCCGGCAGATTAAGCAGATCAACAAGTTCTTCCAGATAGCGATTGTAAACGTCGCGAGGATTGCATTCGTGAAGCACGCAGATGCTCGCTGCGCGGCCCACAACTTCGCCCATCATGCCGCAGGTTTTCATAACTCGAGTTGTGCCCAAAGCTTCGTGCGTCACGCTGATGTTACGCCCAGCCATGAACAGGTTTTCGATATTGCGACTGTAAAAGCACCGGTAAGGCACGGGATATCCGTAGCTTCGGTCAACCCCCGAACCGTGAACAGCAATGCTGATGAACGGGTTGTCAGGGAACTTCTCTGCATATTGTTCTTTGGGGTAATGCAGATCGATCGACCAGGTACTCGGGACGCAACCATCCGGAAATTCACGTTTGGAAACGATATCGTCCTGAGTCAAAATCACGTCGCCCATCAATCGACGTGATTCTCGAGGACCACCGATATACGCAACCCATGTCAGAACGGCAGACTTGTGCTTGTCAGCTCCATCACGGTTCTTCATGGCATTAAACGCACCATAGACAGCTCGCAGGTTGTGGTCGCGAATTCCTTCTGCATCGTTCAACGGATCTTTATCGAAACCGCTTTCCCAGAACCACTGGCCATGATGGTCACGGGGATAAGGGAAGTCCTTCATTTCCAGATCAAGAGCCCACGGCGTTTCGGGAAAGGACGTGTCCGTTTCCACCTCATCCCATGCCCACATGTTACTCATGCCCATGCGGCCTTTGTCTTCCATCTCAAGGTCCGCGCTCGCCAATTCACCGACAGTACCATGCCCTGTCGCATCGCAGAATAACGTCCCGGTGAATTCAGTGTGTTCGCTTGTGCGAGTATCAAACGCGGTAATCGACTGAATACGATTGCCCTTTTGCTTAACCGCGTCGGCATGATGATTCAAAAAAAGTTCGATGTTCGTTTCGGCCCGGACAATCTGTTCCTTTAAGTCGTCTCCGAATTCTTCGTAGCGGCCTGGCGACTTTGTCGCGCGGTCAGCAAATTCTTCGATGATCTCACCAATTCGAGGAAACTTGCCACGGCGAATGTTCCCCATCGCCCACACCCGAACTTCGCTGCTGCCATTTCCACCCAACACTGGTCGATTCTGAATGAGTGCAACCTTGCACCCCATTCGAGCGGCTGACAGGGCCGCTCCCATGCCCGAATAGCCGCCACCAACAACGACCAGATCGAAGGGGCCCTTCTGAGTTGGCTTGTCGGCCAGGCCCAGCTGAGTCCGGCGCCAGACTGACAGCACTTCGGAATCATTGGGCGGGGTCGATTTTGACTTTGTAAAATAAACTGCGTCGCAGCGGCCATCAAAACCACTCAGATCATGAAGCGACAAATTGACTCTTGTCGAGGTAATTTCAACTGTGCCGCCGTCCTGCCATGCCCATGCAGCTCCCTTTGAACCGAACGCTTCGGGCAGCGCCGTTCCGTTCACGAGTAACTGAAATCTTCCAGGAGCACCTTTAACATTCCAGCGCGCCACCCAGTCTTTCGTTCGAACAAAAACACGATACGTGCCGACCTCCGGAAACGCGACAGACGTTGATGCGTCTTTAACAGGTCGCCCCAGTCCATGAGCCAACATGTACGGTGAACCCATTTCGTTGATGAACTGAGTATCGAGTTGCCAGCCGCCAGCATCGTCGAAACTCTCGGCTTCAACCAATATATCCTGAGCCACAACGTTGGCGCTTGTCTGCAAAACAAGTGAAACCACAAGGCAATCAAGAAACCGCATTGTCTACTCCCACGTAAAACTATCAAAATTCCACAAGTACTAATTTGCTACACAGTGGATAGTTGCACTCTGACCGCAAGCAGACTTTTCAAAGGAAGTCGAGAGGCGAACAGGTTGCGATCGCTGTGTCGGCCGCCCGAGAAATCAGACAGGGTTCTGTACACTTCCGCCGGAAAGCTTCCCAAACCATCACAGCGGCACAACAACCAATGTCTTCGGTGAAACCGAAGAATGCATAGAGCACGATGTGAAGAGTTCGAACAGTTTTTCTGCCACAAAAACAGTGTAACCGACACGACAGCGAATGTCCTGGATCCAAGACAACGGAACTTCAGTGTGCCCGATCACGACAAGTCGTCAGCGCTTCGATGAGCGGTCCGAAAACCGCTCCCATGCACTTCTCAATACAAGCATGGAACGCGAGCGAGTGAATTTTGCAACCGCTGGAGCTACTTGCTCACGCCGCGTGGCTGTAAATTCGCGGTTCTGGACCGCCCTGTGGCGACTCAGCGGGCAAGCTACGCCAGCGGATCTGAGAAAGACGCCCGGGACTGAAACTTACACAATTGAATGCCGGCAATGTAAAGGAACACCAGCGGCAACATCATCAGCACCATGCTCTGCGGATCAGACGGCGTCAGCAGCATCGACGCGATCGCAATTACCAGCACCGCCATTCGCCAGTTTTCAGTGTAGGCTTTGACGGTGATCATGCCGATTCGCTCAAGAAACAGCATCACCATTGGCAGCTGAAAACTGATGCCGAACATCACCGGCAACATCAAAACAAAACTGATGTAGTCGGAAAGCCGAGGCTGCAACTCCACCCCGATCCAATTGTTGAAACTGATCAGGAAGTCCAGCACAATTGGAAACACAAAGTAGAAGCAAAACAACGCTCCGGTAAAAAACAACCCAAGACTCATTGGCAAATAAGTGTAAACGTGCTTTCGTTCGTGCGGAAACAGTCCTGCTGCAACAAACAACCACAGCTGAAAAAACACCCATGGCGAGGCCAGGACAAAACCGGACACCATGCTGACCTTGATATAGGTCATAAAAGCTTCCTCAACCTTGTATGTCACCGGCCGATTGAACCGGTCGGCCGTCTTTTTGAACAGAGCGATTTCATCTGATTTAATGATCAACGGGACAGATTTTACGGTTGCGGAATCACCGACCTCTGGAACTACGGTCGCGGGAACTACGGTCGCGGGAACTACGGTCGCGGGCTTTTTTAGCGTGCCGGGCGCCGCAGCTTCGATGGCATCTCGCAGACTACTCACAGGAACCTGAACAACCAGTTCGTCGGCTGCCAGAGTCTCTTCAACAACCGGAACGACTTCTTCCGGCTTCTTCTCCTCGCCAGAAAAAAGCTGCTTGATGAAGCCGGTAAAATCCATACCGCCAAGGTCATTTTCTGCAGTCGGCAGGTTGTTCCGTCGCAACGCGTCGTCGATAGGCGTGCGCAGAAAGTTGATAATTCGGTCGCCGAAAAACAAGGCCAGCACGACGCCCAGAATCAGCCCGAGCAACGCTCGCCAGACGTGCACACGCAACACCTCAAGGTGTTCGCCAAACGTCATCGTCGAGTCATCAAACAGGTCGCGATTGCGGGGCATAGCGTTTTTTGAACCTCAATGGTCGTTCACAAGAACGATCAGATCAGACTTCTTATCTTGGGAAACATTTGGGATTTGTGTGGAGCAGGTGAGAGCGACAAACTGGCATTTCCAACCGTTTGGCTGGAAGTGCATCGAAACTAAGCGGCTGATCAGGACTGGGTCAACTGGCGAAACCGTGCCAGCAGATCGTTGGTAACAGGACCAGGCGCACCCGTACCGATTTTTCGACCGTCAAGACTGACCACGGCAATCACCTCTGCCGCAGTTCCGGTAAGAAAACATTCATCCGCGATAAAGATATCGTGACGCACCATCGGTACTTCTCGAACTTCAACGCCCGCCTCTTTGGCCAGCTTCATAACGGCATTGCGAGTGATACCTTCCAGAATACCAGCTTCAGGAGGTGGAGTCTTCAACACGCCGTTCTTGACGATAAAGATATTATCGCCTGTGCATTCAGCCACTTCGCCCTTGTGATTCAGCATCAACGCTTCGACCGTACCAGCGTCAGTCCCCTCGACCTTCGCCATGATGTTGTTCAGATAGTTAAGCGACTTGATGCGAGGGCTAAGCGCGGCCGAGTGATTGCGAATGGTACTGGCCGTAATCAGCACGAGCCCGTTTTCGTACATTTCCGGCGGATACAGAGAAATCGTATCCGCAATAATGATCACCTGAGGATTACTAGTGCGACGCACATCGAGTCCCAGCGACCCGGCGCCGCGAGTCACCACCAAACGCACATAGCCATCCACCAGACCGTTGGCCGCTACGGTGTCTCTGACGGCCTGCGTCATTTCTGCTGGCGACATAGGAATCTCAAGGCGAATTGCCTGAGCACTTTCGTAGAGACGATCTATGTGTTCTTTTTCCAGAAACACCTTGCCGCCATAAATACGAATGCCTTCGAATACGCCGTCTCCGTAAAGCAGACCGTGATCGAATACACTTACAGTGGCTTGTTCTTTGGGGACAAGCTTTCCAGCCACATAAACCTGAATTGACATCGTCATAACTCACTACGAAGCTGCGGAAGAATCGTCATCGGCAGGCTCAACGCCGCACAGAAGAAACGTCGAAAACGCGAAGAGTGTTCGATGCTTTTATACCAATCAGGTCGACCCTAAACACATCGCGCCGGCGGCAATTCTCACAGTGTCCGGCAACTTCCTGTGCAAAACATGGAACAATCCGCACTTCACAGGGGCACATTGACTCGCGGCGCAACAGAATCCCAGTGAAACTGATACTTTGCCCCGAGCTGTATTCTGGTCAGCGTAACGATTTAATGAGCATGCCCAACCAGATGCGGCACTGTGTGCATGATCGCACCAACCACACTGACCTCGAAACCCTGAACGCAACGCATCCGCGTTAATTCATCAGTGCCAAGCGATCCGGTGGTCTCCCGCACACGATCAATAACGGACCGTAGCTGCTGCAATAACTCTTCTGCCGACTCGCAAACATCAGACACAAATTCCGCAGATCGATCACAAAGATCCGATTGGACAGGTATGCCGTCTACACCCCATTGCTGAAGGTTTCCCGCCAGATGACGCAATAGTATGCCGACAGAGTTCTGATCAGGCCCCGGTCGCCACCACAACTAATTAGCGGCTAACTGACTGACACAATGACCAATCCGAGCAAGCGACTGATCCAGTAAATGAGTGCACTCGGCGTGGAATTTTTTCAGAAAAAGGCCACAACTCTCAGACACGCCACTGCAACATTTCCAATATGAGTGAAGCTCGCCAAAACAGGTAAACCCGCTTCAGCAGGACAACTAAGTTTATTCTGCCTCGTGGCTGTGAACATCTGGCTTTGTCAGATGGTCGCTGTTTTTCAAGAGCCACGAACGGATACCTGATGCTGCAATGTCATTACAGCAAGTTGCGAAAAGGTGCGGCCACACGCAGCAAAAGTCGCCAGAACGTTCGGCCTTGCCCCGTGGTTTCAACGTGGTTTCAACGTGGTTTCACCGGACGAAACTCTATACGAGTTTCGCTACGTCATTTCACAAAATGCGATAAAGCAGTCTGAACTCTAGCATCGAGAATTCACGCCACCGCATAGTCGTCGGCCGACAGGTACCTATCGGTCGATTTCGCCCATAACCACGTCCAACGAACCGACAACAGACGGCACGTCTGCCAATGGAACGCCTTCACACAGCTGATCCGTTACAGACAGATTACAGAAGCAGGAGCTCTTGGCTCGAGCACGGAGCGGCTCGGCATTGCCGTTGCCAACAATGTAGAATCCCATTTGACCGCGAGGACACTCGGTTTCCAGATACACTTCATCCTTCGGAAGCTTTGTATTGAACTTGAAGACTTCGCGATGAGTACCTTCAGCCTTTAGGTACTTCGGTATCGACTGACGAATAAGCCGAATTGACTGCACCACTTCCATCATACGTACGTAAAAGCGACACCAGTTATCACCCACGACAGCTTCACGGGGAGCGTCAGTAAACGGAGCGACGGGGACTTCGAAATCATACCCATCGTACATCCGCGTGTAGATTGCTTCGCCATCGGCTTTGCGACGCAGGTCATAGTTAACGCCGCTACCTCGGAGGACGGGCCCCGTGCATCCATAGCTGATTGCAGCTTCGCGACTCAGAACGCCAATTCCAGCAGTCCGCTTGATGAAAATTGCATTCGTGGTCAGCAGAGCGTGGTATTCTTTAATGCGCTTTTCGAGCCATGAGAGAAACATCTCGACGACTTCGAAGAAAGGAGCTCGTCGCCCCTTGGGAACCTGCAGCAAAGCTGACAAACCATCCGGCACTTCAATTTCGTCTGGCAGGTCGTGAGTCGCCCCGCCCACAGTCAGATAGCTGTAGGTCAGGCGAGCACCACAGGCCTCTTCAAAGAAGTCCAGAATAATCTCGCGTTCTCGAAATGCATACAGAAACGGACTGAATGATCCGAGGTCCAGACCGTAAGTTCCCATCGCCACCAGGTGGCTGGCAACTCGACCCAATTCCGCGATGAATACTCGCAGATGCATCGCCTTTTCGTTGACTTCCATACCGACCAGCTTTTCCACCGCCAGCGAGAACCCAAGGTTCATATTCATCGCGGCCAGGTAGTCCATACGGTCTGTATATGGAATCCATTGTGGCGTCGCCAGATTTTCACCGATCTTTTCGGCACAGCGGTGCAGGTAACCGATGTGAGGAGTGCACTCATGCACAATCTCGCCGTCGGTTCGCAGCAACAACCGCAATACTCCATGAGTACTTGGATGCTGAGGCCCCATGTTGACGAGCATCTCGTCGGTCTGAACGTCAAACTCGACAACGCGAGGATCTTCGATTTGCATACTCATGATTAGATGCCCGTTCAGTCGCGAGTGGTTTGGATAATGGTTTCAAGCTTCGCAACAGATTCGTTGCAACGGCCATGGTTGCCTTGAAGTAATCGCCGAAATCTAGCGACCGCGGACGCCGTGATATTCCAATGGAAATTTGTAGTCCTTGCGAAGGGCATGCCCTTCCCAGTCTTCCGGGCACAGAATTCGTCGGAGATTCGGGTGACCCTGAAAGAAAATCCCAACCAGGTCATATGCCTCACGTTCGTGCCAATCGGCAATTCCCCAGACGCTGCTGACGGAAGGAATTTCCGGCAACTGGCCAGCCTCATCATTCTTCCACCGCGACACAAGCACCTTCAACTTCATCCGATGCTTCAGTTCCATACTGGACAGCTGATAAACAACTTCCACATGGAAGTCATGACCGAACTTCGAAACCTTCTTTTCATCAGGTTCAAAGTAATCACAACCACAGAGATCGTTCAGGTGATCAAAGCGAAGCCGCTCATCGTCCCTCAGCAACGTACCAACTTCAACAATAGAGCCCACATCAACGACGATCCATGGATCGATCGCGTCTACAGGGGCTGCGCCGACCGCATCTGCACCAAACGCCTCAAGAAGAATGGAATGTATTTCCTGAATATTCATTCGTGTGCTTTCAATTGTGCAAAGTTACAGCAGCAAGCAGGGCAGCAGCGGACGTTCGCCTGCTACGCGGTTGGAGCAACAGCAGTCGCGATATCAGCGGGCTTCACAGTTTGGTCGACTGCCTGACGCGATTTCTGCGTCACCGCTCGAATCCAGTCGAGGTCGCCACGTTTCCAGACGTACGCAAACCCAACAAGCAACACGGCAAAAAACACCAACAGGTCAAAGAACCCCGTCACCATCAATGACTTAGCGGCATCCGCGGTAATCACGCTTCCGGCGATCATTGTGTCTGGATTCTGATCAAGCAATCGAGCGCTCAATTCGTGGCGAACCTCGTCAGTCAGCCGAGAATCCGCTAATTGAGTTGCGCCTCCGTAAATCGCCGCCCAGGGAAAGAAGAAAGCGATTTCAACATCAAACACAATAAACAACAAAGCGACCACGTAGAAACGAAGGTCAAACTGAATATAACTGGATCCAATTGCAGGCTCGCCGCATTCGTAAATGGCATCCTTTTCAGGAGTTGGCAGCTTGGGACGCAACAGGCGGCCGACAAACATCGGCAACGCCAGTAGGACACAAATCGAGGTGCCAAACAGTAACAGGTGACCTACCAGATTCGTCATTTCCAACTCTCTCTCGCTCGCAATAACACGAGCAGTACGAATTCACTAACCAGCGCTTTGTTCCGTCAAGACAAGTGGCCGACGATCAACCGCCGCATCTCCTTCAGCTCGCCAAAAGCAAACTTCAGGCTCATCATACATCCAGCTTAATCGAATCAACTGCCCATCCATTGACGAAGCAAACTCTACCAGACCAAGCTCCGAATCGGCCAACTCAGCACCAACCTGCTGAAGTTCCAACCCGTACTCATCGATGCGAATCTCGTCAGCTTCCAGAGACTCTTCCATCTCCAGAACCTCTTCTGAATATGGAGACTCGTCATCATCTGCTGCTGGATATCGCTCTCTCAGCTCCATCAACCGCCCCTGCCTCACAAGGACGTCTGCCTTCAGGCACATAGCATCTCGCGCGATCGCTCGAACCAGAGGCAATCGCCGATTTACGTCTGCAACTGTCAGAATCAGATCTTCTGCTGTCATGTGCTTAACCACCTACAGAAACGAACTAAAACCGATAGTAAACATCAGCAACTAAGTTTTGGCAAACTCGAAGGGGCTCTCCTCACCCTTCACCCAAACTGGCTGATGCAACACCTTAGATTCCGCAACGGCTGTTGGATTCAGAGTCGCACGACCCCAAGCAATTTCCAATGGCAGTTTTGCATAATCAACAATGCATCCGTCGCGACTATAGCAACTCAGGTCGTGGTTCGACCCCATAAAAATGCAGTCAACCGGACAGGGGTCGACACATAACGCACAAAACATGCACTTCGTATAATCGATCGCAAAACCTGTTACACGAAAGCCCTTACCAACGGGGCTCTTTTCTTTTTCGATATAAATGCAGTCAACAGGGCAAGCCTGATCACACTTGTCACAGCCAATGCACGTCGTCAAATCAAAGCGATGGAAGCCTCGATAACGGGGCTTCACCTTGAGCGGCTCTTCCGGATAGGCGTAGGTATCAGCAAACGTTTTACGATCGCGATTGTAAGTCTTTCGCATCGTGTTCAACGTCACGAACATTCCGTGAGCCACGGTGGAGACTGCCATCCAGACATTTCGGAACCACATGAACATCTTGGTTCTCTCTTGGAGACCGCAATTGCGGTTGATTTTGCAACAAAAGATCGCCCATCTCAAGGGGCAATAACGCAGCCAAGAATTATATGGGGAGCCTACGTGATCGCAAGCCGTCAAACCATGGTCCCAGCAATGAGAAGGCACTCTTCCGCAGTTTTCACTGCCAATCTGCTTGCTTACCCCGCTACTTCAACAGATAGCGATTCGCAATTGTGATGCCAGACAACATCGCACCAACGATTCCCAAAAAACCCTGATCAGTTCCACACAGATAAAGATTCCTGACTGAAGTCTGCCCATTCACAAACTTCTCGGGGGCACCGTAGACACAGCCATTCAAATGTCCCGTAAACCGCTGAATCGTTCTGGGAGTGAACACATCAGTGTCTATTACGTGTGCTCGAAAGTCCGGAATATGCTTCAAGGCAGACTCAATAATCCGATCATTCCACCGCATCTTCAGACTCTGGTATTCATCCTCTGGCAAATGCAGCCAATAATCAGGCTCTGCCAGAGCCGTAATACGAATACGACCGTCTTCGAGCGGTCGCGAATAATCGAAATTATTCGGTGAACATATGATTCCGCTGCGGAGATCGACCGGGTCCTGAGGCCGCTCGTAATTGAACGAATCAGCATCGTTATAAAAAACAATTGTTTCACTGTGCCCTAGCGATGAGGGCTCGCAGTCCAACACTGAAATCGATTCAACAAACGAAATATCACCCGGAGTTGGCCGAACTGAAGGCTTGGAAGGATCCACCATCCGCATAGTTTCAGCGGCACCCGCCGAGGAAAGCACATTGTCTGCAGTGATCTCAGTACCGTCATCCAGAACAACAGCCTTCGCTTCGCCGTTCCGCTGAATAATCTCGCTAACGCCTGCTCGCAACTTCAGATGCCCGCCAAGCGCTTTGAAATGCCGAACCAGCTTTTTCAGGATCAGACGAATCCCGCCGAACGGTCGCCCAAAACCTTCGTAAAATATGCTCTTAAACATAATCACGAACTGACTGAAGTCCATATCGTGAGGCGTCGCGCTTCCATAAAACATCAGGGGGCAGAAAATCATATCGACCAGCAATGGGTCGCTAATATATTCCTTCACAACCCGCCGAGCAGAGGCTGATGAGCGATCCAGATTCAAGGCATCATGGCTGTCAATCGCACCGAGCAACTTCCTGAAGCCATCAACCTGCAGAGGAAAGACAGAGCCAACCTGTTCCAGAAAGAAAGCGAAATCATTCGTAAACTGCAGCTTGCAATCCGGAAAAGCAATCGATGAGTGCAACTGTGGACGCAGATCGAAATCTTCCCACTTCATCCTCAACTGACGCAACAGCTTACTGAGCGGCCCCACTTTTGTACCCGGCGCCGCATAGTTAGTCACCGCGTGCAACCCAACATCGTAATTCCGCTTACGCAGGCGATAGAAAGAATTCAACCCACCAATTGTCGTGTGACGCTCAAGAATACATACGCTTTTCTCGTAGTACGCGAGCCGCACACCTGCTGACAAGCCGGACATACCAGCACCGATAATCACGGTATTGTAGTGCACGGCAGACTTCCCCAACCTATGTAGCCAACAGCAACAAAGACATGGCACGCGAACAACTCTAGCAAGCAGCTCGACAAACCCCAAAAGAAACGCCTCGAAGCACTAAACTTCGAGACCAAATCTATCGCCAAGCCATGTGACTATAGCGGCCGCCTAACCTGCAACCGGAACATCTCTAAGCTTTGGCGTCAGATAAGAAACAGTGGTCGCCATCGTGTTCAAGTTGTGGTAATCCTCTTCCGGAATCTGAATCCGGTAAGCCTTCCGCAACTCCATCACGATATCCAGAAAATCCATACTGTCGAGTTCCATTTGCTCACGGAACGCGACGGCGTCATCAAGCCCGGACAGATCTTCGTCCGGAGCGATCCGCTCCAGAATGTCCAGAATGACCAGTCGGATCTCCTCACCCGTCATCAAATATCCCCTTACACGCCAGCTACGCTGTGGTTCATTCGCTCAGGACTCAAACCGCTTAACGATAAGCACGGAATTGATACCCAACATCCCAAACGAATTGTTCAATATACATTTCACTTCACCAAGATTTCGCGGCTCATTGGCGACTAAATTTGGCAAAGCACATCTTGAGTCGGGATTCTCAAGATTGATTGTAGCGTGGGCTATACCGTCGTCAAACGATGGTAGGTTCCCAAGCAGTTCCAAAGCCCCCGCAGCTCCCATCGCATGACCAATAAAGCTCTTTGTATTATTTATGACCGCTTTTGTTCCGCCAAACACAGCCTTAAGGGCTGCACCTTCTTCAATATCGCCCTGCTCTGTCGCCGTCGCATGGCTGCTCACAATATCAACGTCGTCGGCCGTTATCCGAGCTCGAGACATCGCCAATCGAATACACTCAGCCTGACGAGTCGCGTTCGGCAGGACAAAATCCGACGCGTCCGAATTCATCGCGTGACCAATTATCTCTGCGTAGATCTTAGCACCTCGCGCCAGAGCGTCCGGCAGTCGTTCAACGGTGCAAATGCCGCCGCCTTCAGCAACAACAATCCCATTTCGCTCTCGATCAAATGGACGACATGCTTTCGTCGGATCCGAATGAGATGCCAACGCCCCTTGGCTCTGAAAGCTGGCAAAAATGCCGAAAGTATGAATGCTCTCTGACACACCACCCGCGATCGCAATGTCGCACTCATCCAGACGCAACATTTGAGCAGCCTGAATAAAGCCAGCATTCCCCGCGGCACAGGCCGCGCCAATTGTCAGATGCGGGCCTGTAATCCCCAGACTCAGCGTGACTTCACCGGCTGAATTGTTGGCAACTGTCCGCGGATTGTGGTGATGCGACCACACTTTTGTGTCGTAATCAAACTTTGAGATCTCGTAGATCTCGTTTTCCGTTTCGACGTTGCCGTGCTCGGTGATTCCTAGATAAACGCCGACACGGCTTTTATCAACAGTTTCCCAATTCAGCCCAGAGTCGTTCACCGCTTCATGCGAACAATAGACGGCAATGGAACCGGCTCGAGTGCCCCGGCGCACTTCTTTTCGCTTCTGATAGCGAAGTTCGTCAAAGTTACACACGCCCGCCAGAACCGAGCCCATATAGCGGGTTTCGTAGTCCACGACACCAGAACGCCCCTCCAGCAAACTCTGTCGGAATTCCGCCAGATTGTTGCCGTTCGGAGAAGTTAGTCCGATGCCGGTAATGACAATGCGATCGTCGAAGGCCAACGTTTTGTTCTCAATCAGTTTTGATCGACCCAACACAGATCGAAAGGGCAAGTAACTGGCAGCTCGGAAATAGTGAGCGCTGGATGTTAGTCGACAGCTCAGACCGGACTCTGCCTAAAGAGGCTCAGCAGGGTATCGAGACAATCGAATACTGACAAGCGCCCGGGTCTCCGTAAATAGCGGGATTTTCAGGCGAAAATAGCCATCGCTCCCCCAACCGACGACAACAGCGACTCAAAACGAACCGGAAAACCATAAGGACCGTGTCGTGGTTCACTCAATCGATGTGCCCAGACTCACAACGAAACTCGGAAAATGTCAGGGCGATGCGAAGCGAAACACTGCACAACTAAAGCCAAAAAGAGAGCTGACGCAAGGCCACAATGAGGCTGCTAAAGACAATCTCTCTATTCGTTACTCGTTCCCGGCAGCTGACTCGATAGCCGTCCATTTGTAGACAGACAGCCCCTTCAAATCACGCACGAACACTTGATTTCCCACCAAAGCAAGGTGAGCCCAGGCTGGCTCATCGCTGACATGCAGTGTACTAACCAGCGAAAATTCCTGCGAATTCAGATCAATCAGCAGTAAGTCTCCGCGTTCATCCAGCACCAGAGCTCTGTTGCCATTAACGACCATGCTCCAGTACTTTCCGAATGGACGGGTTGTCCATGCGGGTTCTCCTGTGCTCTGTTTCAAGCAAACAAAACGCTGGTTCCGTAAATGAACGTAGATGCCATCGCCAACGATAACCGGGGACGACATGTAGGCTTCGGTTTTAGCCTTCCAGGCTTCCTTCACCTGAAAAGCCCCACCATCCGCACTCACTTCAAACAGAAATGAGCCCCCGCCATAGCTGCTGGTAAAAACCCGGTTTCCGATCACCGCTGGTGTCAGGATATTCATCCCACGAAACGACGGAACATCCACTGACCACAACTCCGTACCATCTTCGATCGAAACGCCCGCCAGCCTGGATCTCGTCTGAACAACCAACTGCCGCGTGCCAGCGATTGTGGCAATAACGGGCGATGAAAATGCGCCGCCCATCATTCCTCCACTGTCATCCAGCGATTTCCAAAGCAATTCGCCGGTTTCACACGACATCTTCAAAAGCCCGGCGGCGGTCTGCACATAAACGCTTCCACCGTCGACCAGCGGCGAACATACAAAACCAAATGACTGGTTTGCAGTGCCGAACTCTTTGCGAAAGTCTTTTCTCCAAAGCTCGGCCCCATCAGCCGCATCTAGGCATGCCAACACGTCTTCCATGCTGGCAACAAATAGTCGCCCCTTCGCAAAAGCCGGAGTCGACCTAATCCAGCTGCCGTTCGATGCCGCAAAAAAAGGAACGGACATTGAGCCCGCCCATTCGGTTTTCCAGATTTCCGCACCACTAGCGCGGTCAATCGCTCGCACGGCTTCGACACCATTCACAGTTTCGGTTACGAAAACTCGATCGGCAGTCACGATCGGCCCGGAATAACTGTCCCCCAAAGCAACGCGATAAACCTGTTTAAGGTTATCCGCAGTCATCCCAGTCGGCCACGCTTCCGGCGAAAGACTGCAGTCTCGATTGGGCCCTCGCCATTGAGGCCAGATATCCGTAGCGGCAGCGGTGGTGAGACCGGAAACGCTGACAGTTAGCCAGAAACACAACGCAGACGAAGCGAGCCGTATCATGGGGAAAATCCTGTAACCGCCAAACGGTTTCGCCACGAACACCCCGACGAATGACACTGATTGGCACTATTTGGGACTTTATAGGCAGCAAAAAGCTTGTGGCCAGTCGTTTTCAGGTTGGCGGAAAACAGATCGCAGGCTTTGAACCTTAAAGCTGACACTATTCCATGACCGCTTTAGCCGCTTAAGCCTGATCCAATTCCTGAAACGCTTCGACAATTGAAGCACGAACTTCCCGTAGAGCAATCGGGTATTCGGCCGTCCAGAGATTTTCCGACTCCGCCATTTCGGAAACAATTGACATCTGCAATTTCGTTAACAATGCAATCAGCAGGAGCCGAAGTCTTCTGTTCCACAAATGCGCCGAACTTGCAGATGTCAGGACTCGGAATGCTTGAACCAGCCAGAACAATCAGCTCAGGAAGTCTTGATTCAACCGCCTCTTTGCCGTCTGCAAGCCCGGAAAACACCTCAATATTAAAGTTGTGCTTCCTGAAGTATCGCGACAACGAGTCCCGCTCAGTTGCCTCTGCAGATATCAAGTAGATTAATTTGTCAGAACTCATCTTCGACTCCGGACGACGTCAGAAAGCTGCCGAACTTTTGCGTAAACAGACAAGGGCACTCACACGTCGAGATTCAGTAAAATAGAGAATTAGCGACATTGGCGAATGTATCCTGGACACTGTGCTAGCCCAAAGACAGATTTTCTTGCAACCCTGCAACCGAATGGGCGTTTGCTGCCTCACCAACCCGGTACGCCACGTCAAGGCAACAACCGCCAAGTGGTTGCAACGATACAGCCACCTGAAAACATGAAACCCGCAACAACGGCGTTCTCAGGAATTCAGAAAATCGATAGCCCGTGGACCGTCACCGGCCGGCAGCACATTTAAAAGGACCATCCGAGAATAAAAAGCGGCATCGAAATCCAAACTAAGCAAGCTCAAACACGCCTATTGGGAAAGCTGAGCCCAACGCTGGCGATTTTCTCGCATCGCACCAATAGCATCTTTCGGCAAAGCGCCTTCTTCAAGCAGAGTCCAACCAGTAAATGATTCGGCGTGCGTACTTAGCAACAGGGGAAATAGCTCCGCCCATGGATAGTTGTCGTTGCGAAGATCATGGATATGGACTGTTCCGATTCGATTTTTCAACAGGCTGTAATTGTGTTGCAGGCCTTCCCCGACCAGATCTGTCGGGTTGCAGTTCCAGCAAACGACGACGTTGGAATGATCGGCAATATCCATGATAGTTTTCATGTGCGGAATTTCCGAAGTGCCGCGTCCATGCACTTCAACGCGAATCTGCACGCCATAGTCTGCGGCAAATTTTCCGACTTCATTCAAGGACTGCCCGATCTGCTGAAGCGTTTGCTCGACAGGGCGATCCTGAGGAAGACCGTTGGGCCGCACTTTTACACCCGTGCCACCAACATCTTTACACAACCTCACAAACTGTTTTGTCTCATCAATGTTCTTCTGCAAAACCGATGCTTCAACCGCGTGGTATTCACACGCACTGCCGAGTCCGACCAGCTGAACATTGCTGTCCGCAAACTGACGCTTCACATGTTCGCGTTGCTTCGCGTCCATGGTGATTTCAACACCATGTTTATGAGTGCTGCGAAGTTCGATTCCGGCAAAGCCAGTGGTCTCGCAGTTGCGAATCACTGTCGGCACGTCCCACCCTTTGCCCCAATTATACGTCACCAGCCCTAGTTGCAATTTCGCTGCCATAGAACCGGATGCTGCAATATTCGGAGCTGCCAGGCAGGCCCCCGAGACTGCGGCAGCGGCAAGACCGGCGGCAGCGGCAGTTTCAGCAAGAAACTGACGACGGCGGTAAAGAGACATGTGACCAGCTTTCTCAACAATTGACGTTCACGAAGACTAAACTCAGCCGAAATCATTTAAGGCAGCATGAAGCGATCAAGCAACAACTGCATCGCTGATCCGCACAAATTGTCTAATTTTCCGTTCCCTACTTCAATCAAAGGGAATGCTGGAGATTGATCACTCGGCCGAATACACTTCAGCAGCTGCCCCGCCCGGCTCTTTCCCGCCTTCGCCTGAACATCAACCAATGTCCCACCGAATCACAATTGGTCGTTTTATTGCGATCGCAGTGACGATAGCGACTTCGACTCCCGCAAACTCATCAGACCACGCACCTTCGTTTCGCAACGACGTGATGGCCGTGCTCTCAAAGTCCGGTTGCAATCTGGGAACATGCCATGGTAACGCAAACGGCAAAGGTGGATTGAAACTGTCACTTCGCGGGCAGGCCCCGGACACTGATTACATTACTTTGTCTCGACAATCAGCTGCTCGCCGCGTTACCCCGCTGGATCCCGCCACCAGCCTGTTACTTCAAAAGCCGGCGATGTTGATTCCTCACGAAGGTGGTCGCAGGTTTTCCGTCGAGTCAATAGAATACCAGATTCTTTTAAACTGGATCGCAAACGGCCTGCCCAAAGACGACGCCGGGGCCGTTTCGCTTGTGGCCATGAAGGTCACTCCGACGCACAAAACCATGTATGCTCCTGACCAGACTGTTTCGATAAACGCAGTGGCGACGTTCAGCGATGGTTCCACGCGTGATGTCACTTCGCTGGCGGTTTTTGATTCGTCCGCGACCTTCGTCTCAGTTTCTCCCGAAGGTGTCGCAACGGCCACACAACCTGGACTTGCCACCATTGTCGTGCGTTACCTGAACCAACAGATTCCCGTACGACTTGAATTTGTTGCCGAACGCCCTGACTTTGTGTTCAATGCTCCTGCAGTAACAAACTTCATTGACGACGCTGTCTTCGCCCAATTGCAGCGGTTGAAAATCAACCCGGCTGAAGTCTGCGACGACACAACGTTTCTACGTCGCGCCTATCTTGATCTGACTGGACTAATTCCGCCCATCGACATTGCCACAGCGTTTATCGCAGCGGAGGAACCAAACAAACGATCAGCGCTGATCGATGAACTGCTGGCTTCTGAACAGTTCAACGACTTTCAGACACTGAGATGGGCTGACCTGCTGCGAGTTGAAGAAAAAACGCTCGACCAAACCGGTGTCGATGTTTACCACAACTGGATTCGGACCAGCATTGCCGATGGAAAACCGCTGAACGAATTTGCAGCTGAAATCATCGCCGCTCGAGGCAGCACGTATAAAGTGCCGCCAACCAACTTTTACCGAGCTCTACGAACGCCTGAAGAACGAGCCGAAGCGACAGCACAGCTGTTTCTGGGCGTCCGACTGCAGTGTGCAAAGTGCCACAATCATCCGTTTGACCGCTGGACTCAGGACGACTATTACGCTTGGTCAAACTTCTTCGCACGCATCGAATATGAAATCATCGAAAACAAACGCCGTGACACCAATGACAAGCACGAATTTAGCGGCGAACAAATCGTCAGAATCGCAGACAAGGGCGACGTAAAAAACCCAGGCACTGGAAAAACAGCTGGCTTGCGATTTCTGGGATCGGACAATGCCACTCCGGGCAGCACAGCAGTGACAGAGGATGAAACCGCAGGTGATCCACCACCAGATCGCCTGCAGCGATTGGCGAACTGGATCGGCGACAAACACAACGACCGCTTCGCGACGACTCAGGCAAACCGCATCTGGGCACAGATAATGGGACAGGGAATCATTGATCCGGTGGACGATTTCAGGTCAACCAATCCGCCATCAAATCCCGAACTTCTGGACGGTCTTCGTGAAGAATTCGGCAACCATAATTTTAACACGCGACACCTGATCCGCGTAATCATGAACTCCACAACTTACCAGCAATTCCCGGTGGATGAGATTTGGCGTGAATTACGGGGGATTATGAACTTCCGTTTCGTAAACGGAGTTGTAAAAATCTTAACCTGGATTGCCCATTCTGACTCTCTGGCAAAAGGAATTGCCCATCATGGAAGCTA
>JBDNFN010000322.1:0-7875 GCA_041689795.1 Fuerstiella sp.
ACAGCCAGTCACCCGGCGACGGAGGAAATAACCAACTCGCCTCTGGCTGCCATTCGCGAAATTTACGACCCATCCCTGAAATCCAACCAAACGTCAAGCAAAATTAAAATGCACGGTCAACTGACATCGTAATACTACATTCCGTAAAGAAAAACCAAGCTTCGGAAGGTATCCGGACAGGCTGCTAGGCTGGTTCGGCAGCCGGTGCCGCTGTTGCGACGGAAAGTAGCATCAGACACATCAGGCGTCGTGTCATGTTGATTCGCATTTTCGTCGTTCGTAAACAGGTGCTTGATGATGCAATACGGAAAAATTGAATTTCTGTAGTTCTGCGACGCCGCTCGCGGGGCCCTGTGAACGCCGCTCGTGATTCTGCGAACGGCGTCGCAGAGCCGCAAGACCGCGTGCTACTTTTTTTCTGTGGCCGTTTGTTTCACAGTAATCGTCAGCGGTTGACTGGGCAGGGACACCAGCGTGTTTGGTTTGTCTTTGGATTCCGGATCTTTGTGGAACGGAACCTGTGACTGTCCGAGCACTGCCAGAGTGTAACGACCGGGGCGCGTTCCCTTTTGAACGGTGAACGTGACGGTTGCATCCTGCTGGTCACCTTTGATGCTGCTGTTAGGCATCTTGAAGTTACCGGGGAAGGCCAGATTCTGAATGGTGACGTCGTTTTTCCAGTCGGCAAGGCGGCGAATCAGCTTCAGTTTCAGATCGACCGTCTTGTCTTCTTTTGCATCGGCTGCGAATTCGACGTCAACTTCCGGCTGTTCCCATTGCAGTCGGTAAGGAGCTCCATCGCGGACGGCGATCACCAGTTCGCGAACTGCCTGACTGGAATTCATTCCGGAATCAACTCGCGTGTAACTGCGAACTTCGCGCCGAAGCGTTTCTTCGCCACGCTTGCCGGTTGCAAACAGTTTAATCGCCCCGGTGAAGTCAGCTGCGTTGTCGTCGGCCCACAAAACAAACGTGCCACGCGAGTTGTTATTGATCACGGTCGGAACGCTGTGAACACCGGGCGGCAGATTCTCGGCGGTGAGTGTAATTTCATCATTGAATCCTTCTCGCTGATGAATGATGACGTCCATGTAGACGGCTCCGCCGCGCCAAAGATTGGTTCCGCCGGGACCGGGGTTCTGACTGTGAATGGCGGCCGCGTAAAAATCGGGTTGCGGTTTGCGAATCGTCAGCACGTATTGATACCGAGCACCTCCGCGATGATAGCGATCCTGCACGAGAACTTTGTATTTACGCTTTTCGTTAAGGTTAATCATGCCGGCCGGATCGCGAAGGTGTCCGTCGAAGGCGTTAATGCGGTGACCGTAGTCGTCGAGTTCACTGACGCGATTGCCCTGATCGTCTACCACCACCAGATACGGATCCGCGACTCCTCCGATGCGTTCGCAGTACACGTCGAATGCATATTGTCCCGATTCGGCAACTTCCACTTCAAACCAATCGGCATCGCGCGGTTCGTCAAATCGGCCGCTGACCGTGGCTGGCAATGTCAGCGGTTGAGCCTTATCGGCCACGTTGTTTGGTTCGGCTTCGGCCGTTACGGCCGAATCGGTGACGAGCATCGTTTGAGCATTCATCGCGACTCCGCCATGCGAAAACGAGGGCTGCGATTGAAATCCGGTGAGCGTACATGTGGCCGCCGTGGGCAGCACACTGTAGCCGCTGGGGTGTTCGGCGAACCGGTAACCGCTAATCTGCAGGATGTCGTTCGGCACGTCAACCTTCCAGCGATGTTCCTGCAGGGCGAGATCTTCGATCTTCCACGGCGATGCAGCCGCACCGTCGCCAAAGTTGCGCCCGAAGGCAGTGAGTTCCACCTGCTGACCTGCCTGGACGGCTCGCGGAAAAACGTTTTCAACATACGGTCGGTCGGTGATCAGCAACCGATACGGCAAGCCACCTCGATAAGACAAATCATGCACAAGCACTTCGTAATCGCCGTCCTGAGGAACCACGAAATCGATGAACGGATCGCGTCCGCGATAGTCGCTGCTGCTGGCGATGATCTTTCCGCCGGAACTCAGCGACATAGTCGCGTCCATGTTGGAATCCAGCAGACCAGCCTGGCAATCGATCACGATTCGTTGACCGGCCTTTGCCGTGAAGCGAAACAGATCCTGGCCGTTGCCATCGGACATGCCGCCAACAGCGGTGTTGATCTCAACACTCTGTGCCTGCGACAAATCGTTGTTGGGTTCGGTTTCAGCAACGTCTTTGAAGCCGCGTGAGACGGCGAACAGTCGCGGGTTACTGACTCCCCATCGCCCCACAAGTCGCACTTCATACGTGCCGGGCGGTACTTCTGCGGTGACGGTGATTTTGAAGTTCCGCTCTTTGTCCTTGACTGGTTCTGCTGTCAAACCGGCGTGATCAAACCAAAGCGATTCAACGCCCTCAATGTCGGCACCGGCAATTTCGACATCGATCGTCGTTCCGGCGGTTGCTCCGAGCGGCGTGATGCGATCGAATCGAATCGATGGGAGTTCGGCGTACGTGGTCTGTGCAAACAGGAGAACTGTGGTGAAGGCGAAACAGTGACGCATGTTATTCCCGGTTGTTGCATTCATCATCGCTCTGGCTCCCCTCTCCCCCGAAAATCCGGATGAGGCCGAACGGACTTGACAGAAACATCCTATCACACCAGCTCTTCAATCGGACTGCCTTCGCTAAGGATTGGCAACGGCCTTTGAGCGTGGTCGTAAAACGGGTATTTGTAGTCAATACCCAGCGTGTGATACATCGTCGACAGCACGCAGCCAGGCGAATACGGTTTCGTCGTTGGGTATTCGGCGTTGCTGTTGGTGGAACCGATCACCTGCCCCATTTTCAAACCGCCGCCCGCATACAGAACGCTCATCGCGCCCGGCCAGTGGTCTCGCCCCGCACCCGGATTGATTTTTGGCGTGCGTCCGAATTCGCCGAACGAAATCACCAGCACATCATCCTGCATTCCTCGATCGTGAATATCCTGAATCAGCGCCGCGACGCCGCGGTCGTAATTCGGCAGCAGGTTATCTTTGAGCTGCTTGAAGTTATCGCCGTGAGTATCCCAGCCGCCGCCGGCCTGAATGGCCACAAAGGTGACACCGGCTTCCACGAGTCGACGTGCCAGCAGGCAGCTTTGTCCCATGTCGTTTCGACCGTACGACTCCCGCAGATTGGCGTCTTCACTTTTGATGTCGAAGGCTTTGACGGCTTTGTCGTTGGTGACCATTTCCAGTCCGTCGCGATAAAACGTGTCCAGTCCTTCGATGTCTCCGTTCAGATCGATGTCTCGTCGAATTTGGTCCAGTGATCCCAGCAGGTCACGCCGTCGATCGAGCCGTTGCAGATCGACTCGGCCAGGCAGCTTCAAATTGCGTACCTGGAATCCGTCTGAGTTGGGATCACTTTCCGGTGAAAACGGATTGTAGGATGCTCCCAGATAAGCCGCTTTGCCAAACGACAACGGCCGTGGAAGATTGACGTAGGCCGGCACCGCGGGATCGTTTGCTCCGTGAGTGCGGGCGACGATCGATCCAATCGACGGGTAAATATTGTTGTTCACTTCCAGAGTCGGCTGGTAGCCGGTCAGCATCCACTGCGATCCCATGCCGTGACCGCCGTTGGTGTGAAACGCCGATCGTACGATGGCTAACTTGTCCGCGATTGCCGCCTGTCGTGGCAGATGTTCGCTGAATTCCATACCCGAAACGTTGGTCGGAATCGGACGGAACTCGCCGCGAATTTCGGCGGGGGCCTGAGGTTTCAGGTCATACATATCCAGGTGACTCGGACCACCGGCCAGCCAGACAAGAATGACCGACTTCTTTTTGACAGGCTGGCCAGCGTCCGCGGCCGCCGCCTGCTGCCTCAATAGATTTGGCAGCGTGAGCCCACCGATTCCCAGAGAACCAACCTGTAGAAAACTGCGGCGCGAATTGTCATTATGAATTTTTAGCATGGTGTTCTTTTCTGTCGCTCTGCGAGTTCGCCCTGCATGACTCAGGTGACAAAATTATGTTTACAGAATCATGTCAGCGCAAATGATTTTGTGGACTGTGATTCTGTCCCGATCCTAATGATTAAACATGAACTCTTTCGAATTCAGGATCGTCCACAGGACATCTTCCAGTGCTTTTCGCTTGTCTTCCTGCCCGTCCACGTACCCGACGGTCTTGCTCAGCTCGGAAATATTCGGTGGGCGTGAGTACGCAGACAGATACAAATCGATGATTCTTTCCGCCGCGACTTTGTTGGTTTTGGTGAGTTCTGCAATACGCCCGTTGCCATCGGCCAGTTTGTTTTCCATATCGTCAGAATTTGCCAGCAGCAGCACCTGTGCGAGCGTCGCACCGCTGGATCGTTCGCATTCGCAGCCGGTGACTCGTTGCGGTCGGTCAAACGTATCAAGAAAGTACGATCCGAATCCTTCGTTCGGAAGATCCACCGCGCGAGCGTTGTCGCTGATGCCGCCGAACTTCGTATGCGTGCCACACGCCTGATCGACCGCGTCGTGAAACACTTCCGCAATCAGTCGCCGAGCATAAAACCGCGCGAAACTTTGTCGATCGTTCCTGTTAGCTTCCGTCGGCGTACTGCTTAACTGATACACGCGACTGTTGACGATCGTGCGAATGATGTGTTTTACGTCAAATCGGTGGTCGACGAAGTCTTTCGCCAGTCGAGCCAGCAGTTCCTCATTGGCCGACGGATTTGTCACCCGCATATCATCCACTTCGTCGACGAGACCTTTTCCGAGGAAATGCCCCCACATGCGGTTCACCAGAACTCGTGAGAAAAACGGATTCTCGGGCTTCACCATCCAGTCGACCAGCGCATGGCGAGGATCTTCTTCCGGCGTGAACTTCGCATACTCACCGTCCGGGAATTTCGGTTCGGGAACGGCACCCGTCAGCGGATTCTTTTCCCCCGTCGTTGGGCTTGATGAAGAAAAATACGGCGGCGGTTGCCCAAAGCTCTTGCGTCCCAGACGAGTGAAAAATCCCGCAAGGCCGTAATAATCTTCCTGGCTCCAGCGTTCATACGGATGATGATGACAGCGTGCGCACTGCAGTCGCACGCCAAGAAACACCTGAGCCGTATCGGCCGTCACCTGATGCAGTTGATCGTCGCGCATCTGCCAGTACCAGTTGATCGCGGGAGCGTCCTGCCATTCGCCGGCGGCCGCAACAACGCCACGAACAAGTTCGTCATAAGGACGATTGCGAGCGATCAGATCTTTAATCCAGTTGTGAAACGCAAACGACGCCTGTTCGGCACCGGCAAGTCGGGAGTTGCGCAGAATCGCTCCCCACCGCATGGCGAAAAATGCGGGGTAGTCCGGCGATTCGAGCAGACGATCGATGAGCTGTTTGCGATTGTCGGGTGATGAATTCGACAGAAAGGCGCGGCTTTCTTCCGTTGTCGGCAAACGTCCGCAAAGGTCAATGGTGACTCGCCGTACGAATGTTGAATCGTCACACGTCGGCGATGGCAGCAGTCCGAGACTCTTCCATTTGGCGGCGGCAAGATCGTCGATGTAATTGTTCGATTGAAAGTCGGGAATGGTTTCCAGCCGCGGACCATGCGGCACGACGGCGCGAAACACGGCAACGTGATTCATATAGCGAGCCATGATGGCCGCTTCGCCACTTTGTCCGGTTGACTTCACGATCCCATTTTCGCCGACGCTGGCAACGGGATCGAGGTTGCTGGAATAGTCCGTCTGTTTGGTCACATCGCGACGACTTCCGTCGTTGTAGATGGCGGCGACGGTTAGTGGCTGAGTACCGTTTTCTGTGAACGTCTGTTCGGCGGGAGTCACTTCCAGTTTCACGATGCGCGGAGCATCGGGCGACGAAGCCGGCGCACCGTTGGCAATCCACGTGCGAATCATTCGATACGCATCACTGTCGGCGGTGAACCGAACGCCACCACCGTGCGGCATGGTCCCGATGGCTTTCTTCAGCAGCAGACTTTCGTCCGGCGACGCGGGAAACAATCGACGACCGCGATCTTCTCTGGCGATGGCTTCGTGATCAAACGTCTGATCGAAACCAAACAGCGAAAGTTTGAATCCGTTCTGCCCGCTGGCCTTGCCGTGACAACCGCCGGAATTGCATCCATGGCGACTCAGCAGCGGAACGATGTCGTTACCGAAATCGACCGCGTTCGGCGTGGTGTTGTCCGCTGGAGCATCGTCGGCCTTCGTTGTGGCAACGAGCGTCCACAGAATAGTGAACACCACCGCAACGAATTTCGCGATACCCAATATTCGGCGAGCATCGCGCAGGCATTCGGTGAGCCGAGGTAACGGCCCGATGGACGTTCGATTCGTCATTGCCGGAATGTGGAAGGATGTGGAAGGATGTGGAGGCAGGAATGGCCGAAACGACCGTCTTGACATCGTTTCAGTCTACCATTTCCGATGGCCGACGCAATTGTAATTTATTACAATCGCAGTGCAATATCTCGCCATAGCACTCGACTTTCGAACGTCGCGACGCGGCTACGTCATTTCCAGACCACGCATTGTGCCGGTTGACGATGCGAACTGATCGCTTTCGATTCCCAGTCGCTGCAGCATGCTGACGAACAGATTCGGCAGCGGGTAATTGTTTGTGGTGTCGAAGGCCAGATGCTGACCGTGCCGGAAACCGCCTCCAGCCAGCAGCACCGGCAGGTTCTTATTCGAATGAGCGTTCGCGCTGCCCATGCAGGTTCCGTACAGGACCATGGTTTGATCCAGCAGCGACGCGCCTTGTTCCGTCGAATCCTGTAGAGACGACAAAAGCTTTGCGAAGGCTCCGAACTGAGCGTCTTCGATCCTGCGTAGTTCTTCGATCACTTCCGGCCGATTTCCGTGGTGGGTCAGCGTATGAGTCTCACGCGTAACGCCTTCCACGTTGACGACACTTCCGGTCGGCACAATGGACAGAGTGATCAGTCGCGTGGAGTCGGTTTTCAGTGCCAGACGAATTATGTCGAACATCAGTTCCGTGGCTGTGATGAATTCGTTGTAGTCGGCAACGTCTTTTGGCTGAGGTTCGTCGACGGAAGGCTTCGGACGGCGTTCCCATTGTTCGTTCTGATGCAGGCGGCCTTCCAGATCTCGGACGGACGTAAAGTACTGGTCCATCCTGTCCCGATCGCCGGCCGACAGTTTTCGATTCAGCCCCCGCGCACTTTCCTGAACGAAGTCGAGCATACTTCGGCCTCGTCGAAGATCGTCGAGTCGTGCCTGAACTTCGTTGACGTCTCCCTGAGCAAACATGCGTTGATACAGATCGGACGGACTTCTTTCCGGCGGAATCATCACGCCGCTGCGAGTGTACGAAATCCCCGTGGTGCCTCGACCAACCTGTAGACTAAGCGTTGGAAAACGCGTCAACGAACCGATGTGTTCCGCGGCAAGCTGGTCGATCGAAACCGAGTTCTTAAAACCACCCGCGACCGGGCCGGGGGCAGCCGTCAGGAAGACTTTCTCACCCGGATGACCGCCAGCAACGTCCGGATGGGACACGCCGGAGAATACAGTCATCGAATCGCGGAAATCACTCAACCGTTCCAGATACGGCGTGAGTTCGTAGTCGCGCCCGGCGGTTTTCGGAAAGAAAAACTGCGGCAGGATTCCCTGGTTCGTCTGAATACTCAGCATCCGCCGCGGCGAAGCGCTCACGTCGCGCGATGCGACCGTCGCCACAGCAGGAACCATCGCGTCAAGCAACGGAATTGAAGTTCCGTAGATTTAGTGGGCGCGGGTTAAGGTTATTTGAGACAGGCATTTTGTCTCGGAAAAATGTTGTGTGAGGATTTGCCTTCGTCGGAGCCGGTCGTCGTTCACTCACTTGCTGCCGTGAATGATGGCCGGCG
>JBDNFN010000323.1:0-20396 GCA_041689795.1 Fuerstiella sp.
GCGCGGTGTCAGGACGCGATCCGAGATCAGTGAGTTTCACGACGACGATGCAACTTCTGGCAACCAACTGGCTTCTATGCGCGGTGATCGGTGTCACGTCGGAACTGGCCGCTCTGGCACAGGAGGTGCCGATCAGTCAGCGAGTCGGCCAGCGCGATGGCCGCACCGAACCGCGAGTCAACAAACGCAGACCCAAGGTGCTCGCACTCATGCAGAAACCCAGGCACCAACTTCGAAAAGAACTGAAAGCCGCTGCATGACGTAAACCCTTGGATACCAAACGGCAGTGCCATTCGTGTCTGGCACTGTTGTATTCATTCTGGCAGGTCGGCATTCTGATCGAGTTTGTGTGGTTGGTTGAACAGTTTGCCGACAGACTAAATCGCCACCGAAGCTGTGGATGCACACTGGCTAGTGTTGAAACGCGATACGCGTTACATGTGGCAGCAGTTTGCGTAGACCTGGCCGCGTTGTCCGTCACATACATATTTAGCAACATCAGCAGAAACGAAGGATGTCGTGTCGACGACTACCGGCGAACTACTGACACACGTAACCTAAGTATTGGCCCACACCGAAATCGTTCCTATATAAGTCATCCTGGCGTTCAGCCTCACTATCAAACACTGGCACGCGATACATTTGGCATGGAAGGCCATGCCGAACCTTCTGCTAAGATTAAGTTAAAACCAGGGCTGACGATCAGTGGAACGGTCGCTGATGAAGCGGGACAGTTCATCGAAGAAGCCTCAGTTCGCACAAACTTTCTCAACGACCTGCGCGAAGCAAAGACCAACGCTCAGGGCGCGCATCGGCTGGCAGGATGTGATGCCAGAGTGACTCGAATTGTGTTGTCGGCCAAAGGTATGGCTACGGATCTCCAAACCGTGCGAGTCGATCCGGAAATGAAACCGGTCAACTTCCACATGCAGCCGGGGGCCACGTGAAAATCTGCGTCGTCGACGAAAATGGCAAGGGAGTTCCGAAGGCTCGCATCTTCTATCAGAACTGGCGAGCCGACATTCTTATTGGGAATTCGATCACAAGCTTGACTACGCAGACGACAACGGTGTCTGGGAATGGAGCAAAACTCCGCTGCACGAATTTACGGCCGACATTTGCCGACCGGACGGAATGCAATTATCCAGGCAGAAGCTGGTTGCTCGAGAGACAGAATACGTCTTCACACCGCCACCGGCGCTGGTTGCTCGAGAGACAGAATACGTCTTCACACCGCCACCGGCGCTGGTTGTGTCTGGCAGAGTGTTGGATGCGAAGACCAAGCAGCCGATCGAAGAGTTTCGTCTTATACCCTGAACAAGGGATGCCCCTTCGTTTCATCCCGGTGAGCACTGGAACCTACGAGACGCTTTTACGTCGTCCGACGGAAAATTCAGGTTAGAGCGAAACGGCGACTCGCCCGTTCATCTTATGCGAATCGAAGCGGAGGGCTTCAAAGTAGCCACGTCCCGTGACATCAAATCGAACGAAAGTAATATTGAAGTCCACTTCGAGCTGCTAAAAGCAACGGACATTGCCGCTAGAGTGCAATCGGCCGAAGGTGCCACGGTCGACCGTGATGGTTCTTTCCAAATCGACGACGTGCCGCCTGGAAAATATCTGCCGAATGTCCGGTTCAGCACGCGGCCATCACCGGGATGAATCAAGGAATTTCATTTCACTGTTTCTCCCGACGACAGCGACGAACCGGTGAATCTGAAAACACTTGTGCTCGAGTAACGCAGAGTCGCCGATAGCCACTGAACCGATAATAGCCGAATGGAACCAGCCGCTGAACGATTTGCCATGAATGACACCTGGGCATCGACGCGGAACGCTTTGGTTCGATACACGAAATGCCCCGAAGACAAATTCAATCAGGCTGGGCGTTACCATAATGGTTGATATCACGAACAAACCGAAGCCACACCCCAAACCTGACATCGCAACGATGAACAGGCAAGCTGGCCTCAGTTATGCCCCGGACCGTCCCGCGTTGGATGCAACGCGAAACGGCCGTGTGGCAGTTTCTGTTGGCCTACTTCGTTTCGGCGGGTTTCGTAGTCATCCGAAAATCGTCTGTGCGGAATGGAGTCAGAGGCAATCCGATTTTTGAAACGACGTTGCAGACGGGATTGTTCGCCCACGCATATCGAACGGCAACGGGAGCGGCTACAGCGTCACTCCAGACTTCGATGCTATTCGTTCCGTCAATTCTGGCATCAGCCCAAACCCATTGTTTGTCTTCTCCGCAGATGGCAAACCCACGCACGTCGTTGACATCAACTGTTCTCAATCCACCCGCGATGTGTTCGAACTTTAGAACCGTTTTGTTGCCTTCAATTTTCATTTCAAGATAACTCGGACTCTGCGGTTCAATATCTTTCATGCCGTAATCTTTCGCCAGAGCCCAACGAACCAAACGAGCCGCAACGTCATACTTGTTCTTCGGATGAATGTCGTTCGCTTCACCCAGATCAATAATTACCGCCTCGCCCGTATTAGTCAATGAAAGCGTTTTTGTCTGAGATTCGCGTAGTTCTGCCCATGAGCTTTCACCAGGCTGATCGGTTTCGGCCATAAAATCGGCCAACTGAACCCAATAGAAAGGAAAGTCGCCCTGGCCCCATTCCGCTCGCCATTGTTCGATCATGAACGGAAACAGCTGAGCATATTCCCAGGCACGACCGGCATTGCTTTCGCCTTGGTACCAGATCACACCTTTCATCCCGTAGCCCAGAGTCGGATGCACAACTCCGGCAAAAATATTTCCTGGCCGTTGATTGCCATTTAGAAGACTATCCGGCGATGCAGGTGCCGGCGGAGCAGGCTTGCCGGCGGCTTTGGCTTCGGCCACTTTGTCCTTCCATGCCGCGAGTGCAACAGCATATTTTGCCTTCGCTTCGTCAGACTGCAGTTCCGTTTCGCGTTTTTCCCAGCCGTCCATCGTGGCAGTAAACCGAGGATCGTTATCCAATGATTCGCGGCGAACCCATGCTTCAGCCGCTGAACCACCCCACGCATTGTTAATCAGACCGACAGGCACACCCAGAATTTCGTGCAGGTATCGGCCGTAGAAGAAACCAACAGCGCTAAAGCTTCGGCAGTTAGTCGAGTTCGCAGATTCCCACTGACCTTTGAAGTCATTTTGCAACTCCTGAGTGCCTACTCGCGGCACACTGATCAGCCGCAGGTTTGGATGGTTGGAACTGAGTGATTCCACTTCGAACTTCCAGTCACCAGATACAGTCATCCCCATGTTTGACTGCCCGGAGCACATCCAGACTTCACCAACAAGTACGTCTTTGATTTCAAAACGTGAGGAACCCTCGATCACCATCGTTGCGGGTTCCGCATTCGCATTCAGCGGATTAAGCTTCACCGTCCATTTTCCGTCCTCACCAGCCTTCGCTGTATGCGTCTGATTGCCAAGCGTCACGGTCACCAGTTGGCCCGGTTCGTCCCACCCCCAAATAGGATTCGCCTGCTTTTGCTGCAGCACCATGTGGTCGCCGATGATCGCCGGGACTTTCAATTCTCCCTGAGCTAACAAGGGCGTTGCGAACAGGGCGATCCCGAACATAACTCAAAAGGCGGATGAATAAATGCGATCAAGATTCATAACGTTGGCTTCTCTCTGGGCAGGAAATCAGGCAGGCATCAATCAAGCTGCGATGGCAGCCACGATGTCTGTCAATGCTCGTCAATCACCCGGAAAAAAACCAGCGAAGTGACAAAAAACTGTACGCACAGGCGATTAACTGCTGATGTGTCCGTCTGAAATGCGGTCCGGCAGTTCCCACACTGTTTAAGCAACGCGAAGACAAACCTTCCACCTTGACCGAAAACAGCAAGCTAAAAAGCATAACTCAACCCTGACGAATTTTATCCGTAGGCTGCAAGCTTAAGATCAACATAAGACGTCGGCTTCACAGCCTGCTGGATCGAAGTAGAAACAGGTTGCCCGAGCATCCATTACGACACCAGTGGCAAAGATTATAAACAACCTTTCGACAAGCTTCTTCACTCAATCGGCACAGTAGCCGACAGACAGCTGAGCGGGGAACACGCCAAACAACATTCACGCGAGGGGATCAACCTGAAAGCATAAAGAAGAAACCCAGCCGAGCTGAAACTAACAGCAGCCGGAATGATTCAACTAAACGACTTCCGGCATGGCCTCAGCATCTGCCTCCAGCAAATACTGAGGTCGACCGTTAAGGTCTTCAATTGTGGTGGATTTCGTGTCGATTCCAAGGTTGCGATAAAGCGTTGCATAGACCTCGGAAAACGTTACTGGACGTGATATCGCTTCACCACCAAGACGATCAGTTTCCCCAATAACCTGCCCGGTTCGCATGCCACCTCCGGCCATCAATGCGCAGTTAACGCGAGGCCAGTGATCACGACCGGCTTGGGCATTAATAACAGGCGTCCGACCAAACTCGCCCCAGACAATAACGGTACAATCCTTATCCAGACCCCGTTCGTGCAAATCTTCGACCAGCGCGCTCACACACTGGTCGAACACGGGAAAATCTTCAGCTTCCCGTTTAAATATCGAATTATTTGCTCCGCCGTGCCAATCCCACTTCGAATAGTTCAACGTCACAACACGAGCGCCTGCTTCAATCAGACGGCGAGCCACCAACAGACTTTGCGGTGCGCGAGGTGCTCCGTTTCCGTCCATGAATTTTGACGCATCGCCAGTTCCATAGCGTTTCACAATGCGTGGATTTTCTTTTGAAAGATCAAGTGCTTCAGCCAGAGTAGACGACGTAAGTAACCCCATAGCCTGTTCTGTAAATGTATCGATTCCGCGCATAGTCCGCGTGTTATCAGCTTCGCGCCGAAACCCGTCGATACTTTTCAACAACGCGCGACGGTCACCAAGTCGTTCAACTGTGACACCGTTTAGAATCATGTCATCTTTTGTCGGTCCCATCGGCCTGAACGGCGAGTGGGCGGCACCAAGAAATCCAGGGCCCGGCTCGTTATATGGTCCATGAGTACACGGATAGCATAGGCTGACAAACGGTGGTGCAGCCTCACTTGTCCCTGCGGCAATCTTCGCGACCGTCGAGCCAAACTGGGGCCAGCCACCACTTGGCTTTGGCCGCTGAGGGTCATGCCCATTGAATACCTGAATCGCATCGTGCCCGGCCTGCGAACCGACAATCGAACGAATGGTTACCAGCTTGTCAGCGATTCGAGCCAACAGAGGAAACGCTTCGCATATCTCCATACCAGGCACGTTGGTTTCAATCGGCTTCCACGGACCGGCAACTTCCCTGGGTGCCTGGGGCTTCAGGTCAAACATATCCTGATGAGGAGGGCCACCCACCAGATAAATCATTATGACTGATTTACGAGATCGGCCCTTCCCTGCAAGTGCGTCAGCTTTCAGCAGCCCTGGCAGAGTTAAACCAGCACCACCCAGAGTTCCGATCTGAAGAAAGCTCCGCCTCGACAGACCATCACAAAACTCAGTGTTTGATTTGCGTTTCCCGGCGATCGTCAGCATCTCTGGATTTGCCTTCTAACTGAAGAACTGGCCGTCGTGTTAATCCATGATGTTACTAAAGTCACCATATGGATCATAGAGTCAGCTGACAGAAGTGTGCGACTGCACGTTAATTGTGAAAACCGTCTCGACTCGCTATTTTTACGTATTAACCGTTACATCACCGCGGGCAAGTTTGCCCCCTGAGTAGCCCCCTGAGTAGCCCGCTTTGGAGAACCACGTGGACAGACGCACTTTTCTTCAGTCAACCGCAGCTGCATCAGCGCTGACTTCCCAATCGATAGCGGCATCGGGCCAGACAAATTCAGGTTCAGCCAAAAATTCTATATCTGCACTAACTCAAAATCTTAATCCCACAATTCGACATGCCCGCGATGTCGCGATAAACATTCTGAAGCCATCATCAAAAGATTTGCAGCATGGGCTTGAACTGCACGCAGATTCGGTTGTCTTCGATTCCTACGGGTTTGCCCCCCGAGCGGCCATCGATGGCAATGTGTTGAAAACATTAATCGAAGCCGGGGGCTCCAACACCGAAATCAAGGACCTTCAGGAAGAAATGACAATGACTCGCTGCGCGACAAACGATGGCGAGCGTACAGAGTTTCTGGCTGCGTGGCGAGCTTCCGGGGTCACCTGCATTTTTCAGAACGCCGGCGAAGAAGGTCAGGACCCGCTGCGACTGATTAAACGGCTGGCACGCTTTACGCTGATCACCGACGTGATGAAGGACGTTGTCACGAAAGCAGCGATGCCGGAAGACGTGTCCGAAGCCAAACGCGCTGGCAGGCATTGCCTGTATCTGACGGGCAATGGAGTTCCCCTGGCTCAGCAATGGCTGACAGTACCCGAAGAACTGAGCTACGTGCGGATTTTCTTTCAGTTGGGCATTCGAATGATGCATCTCACTTACCAGCGGCGCAACATGATTGGCGATGGCTGCGGTGAAACTTCCAATGCCGGACTCAGTGATTTTGGACGAGCAGCGATTGTTGAAATGAATCGCATCGGCATTGTCCCTGACTGTGCTCATTCCGGCTGGCAGACCAGCCTCGAAGCGGCAAAGACATCCAGCAAGCCGGTTGTCGCCAGTCACACAAGCTGTTCAGCATTGCACCCTCACATTCGCAGCAAGCCAGACGAAATTCTTAAGGCAATTGTCGACTCAGGCGGTTACGCGGGAATTTGTTGCATTCCCCGTTTTCTGCGTAAGGCAGGCGACATCTCAACATTGCTGGACCACATTGACCACGTTACAAAAAAATTCGGGGCGGATTATGTCGCCATTGGAACCGACGTTGCTTACACGTCTCAAAATGCAGCTGCTGAACGAAAGAAACTGCCCATCACTGGAAAAAAACGTGAAGAATTTCGATCCCTGTGGCCAGCCGATGACTTCGTCACGACGCCGGAAGCAACAAGCAGTATCGCCTGGACCAACTGGCCATTGTTTACGGTTGGACTTGTGCAACGGGGCTACTCAGACGACGACATTCGCAAAATCATCGGCGGCAACGTGATGCGTGTGGCACAGGAAAGTCTGACTTCTCACCAGTAAACCATCATCAGCCAATGCTGATTTCAATGGCTTAAAACAAATCGAAAGGCTGCAGTAACTTACAAAAACAGGCAGTCAGTCCAGGCTGTTAACAAACAGCCATCACCGAACGAGACACGATGTTTGTGGCTGCAAGTGAGCGGCTACCACCTTAGACATCTAAAAGCAGACACAAATAATGTCACGAGTCTTCGTTTTCGCATGCTTCGGGAACATTCAACAGCCGGCGGCGATTACGATACATCCACTCAACTTTTGTGCGGGCCCACGGTGTTTTCCTGAGAAACTTCAGGCTCGATTTGATGCTCGGATCAAGTGTGAAGCATCGAATGGGAACTTCGTCGCCCATGGCTTCCCATCCCATATGAGCAACCAGTCGTTCCAGCATCACTTCCAGCGTGATGCCATCCAGTGGGTCAATTGGGCGATGTCGAGCCATATTTCACAACCAAAAAGATTAAATGAGTTTCGGATCCTGCCAGCGTTCACCTGCGGTCGTCTTCAGTGTCAACCGCGCCGTTTCCCACTGTAATGATCTTTGTGCTTTCGCCTTCTTCCGTAATGGCTTTTGTTGTGAGTCCGGCAAAGATATTTCCAGTAATTGCGATAGCCGTTGTCGACTGCAGAATCAGCCCACCTGCATTCAAATCATCCTCTTTTCGCTGAACCTGCCCATCACCTTTGTAACTGTTGCAGAAGTTGTTTCCCGCCACTGTGATGCGTCCGCTGCCTTCACCAATCCTTAGTGCAAAGTCTTTCATAATTGTGAAGGTATTTGCACTCACCGCACAACCGTGAGCGTCTTTCAGGTCGATTCCTGCACCGTTGTGAGCAATCACATTCGCACTAATGGTGACTCCATAGCAATCGCGGTCCACTGTTACAGCCGTGCCGTTGCGTTCTTCGATCATGTTTCCCGACAGAACCGAACCGTAGGTACTTTAAATCAGCACACCCTAGTCAATGTGATCATCGACGCAGTTGCCTGTCATACACAGATTGAAACTGTCGATACATTGCAGAGCGTGCTTGTTTTCTTCAAACTGATTCGAAGACACGACGATATCGTGGCAGCCTAAAACATTCAGACCGACAGCATTATTGTAAGTAAGAAGGCAATTGCTGACTCGAGGGTCTTCGTAGCAATGATCAAGGTGAATTCCGTCGCCGCCGTTGTAGAAAACACTGACTCCCTGAACAAAGATTTCCTCAATCTGAATCGCGATGATTCCGTGACCACTTTTTCCGTTTCCGGTAATTCGAACGTTGGACAGATTGACTCGCCAAAGTCGATCCTGTTTCTTTACGCTGGCCCCGTCTGGATGCTGCACAATCAATGCCGACTTGCCGTTCACGTTACGGTTGATGATATTCGTTGCAGATCCCGCTCCTTCAATCCGGACATCGCCGCGCTGCAGTTTTCGTGGTTAAGTAATTTCGAAGTTACCGGCCGGCAGACGAACGATTCCACCTTCTTCAGGAATCGCATCAAAGGCAGCCTGAATGGAACCAAACTGACTGGCATCGATCAGCGGCCGCGCCCCTGGAAGTTGATCTGCTTGAATCGCAACCTGTGAAAGTATCAGAACGACAGCGCAGTAACGCACAGGCCTGATCATTCGATTGGACTCCAGCGGTTTTTGAACTGGAACTTGATGAATTATAGGAGTGGCACCTTCGATGCAACTTGCCGCGAAGATCACGTGCATTGCCGTCACTGCATAAACGAAAGTGTGCAACTCAGAAGTAAATCAAAACAGCTCGTACAACGGCTTGCCGGAATCCAGTAACTGATACGGGCGATTTTGAGCGTCGCGCGCCTGCAGATCCGTGATACCCATCGCGTGGTAGACCGTGTGCACAACATGAGCCGGCGTGACGGGCTTATCCGCTGGATATTCACCCAGCCGATCGCTGGAACCGTAAACGCGACCACCTTGAATTCCGCCGCCCGCAACAACGTTTGTTTGCAAATGCGTCCAATGGTCTCGGCCACCTCCCGCCACACCTCCTGATCGCGGATCACCGATTTTAGGAGTGCGGCCCATTTCACTGGTCACCAGCAGCGTCGTCTGATCAAGCAGATTTCGCAACGCAAGGTCTTCCACCAGAGCTGAAAAACAGCGATCGAATTCCGGCAGAAGACTATCCTTGAGGCATTCAAAGTTGCTGCCATGAGTATCCCAGCTGCCGGCACTCTTACATTTTTTTGCGAGCGGTGAATTGATGCCATGCCCCAGCCAGAAGACAGTGATAAAAGGCACTTCAGCTTCTACAAGTCGACGAGCCAGCAACAAGCTCATGCCGTTTACTGTTTCGCCATAGCGCGTTCGAACTTCAACGGGCTCAGAAGCCACGTCAAAAGCCGTTGTTGTGTGGGCGGACGAAAGCAAAGAAAACGCTCGTTCCTGCTGCTGCGTGAACGTCTGCGTTTTGCGTTCCGTATCCAGTTGACGGCGAGCACCATCGATAGCCGTCAGTAACTGAGAACGATCGGCCAATCGACCCGCGTCTGTTCCGGCCTGAAGTTCCAGCGCCGGAGCTGAAAAACTCAACGGCTGATCATGCGTTCCCTGAAGGTACAACGGATCAAACTGCAGACCAAGCTTGGCAGCAAACTGGCCCGGCCTTGTATACGGCTTTCGACTTGGGCTGTGAGGCAGCGAAATCGCGTTCGGCAGCGACTGATGCTTGTCGCGTTTTGCCGCAATAACAGATCCCATGTAAGGCCAGTCGTCGGGATACGGTCGCCGGTCATTCCCCTGAGCCAGAAACGTTCGATCAGGCACATGCCCCGTCAGATTATAGTAATAGCCGGCATGATGATCATTCGTGTTAACAGACGCTCCGACCGAACGGATCAGGGACAGATGATGAGCCTGCTGCGACAACAACGGCAGGTGTTCGCAAAGCTGTATTTCTGGAGTACTAGTTCCAATCGCCTGAAACGGACCGCGATATTCCATTGGCGCCTGCGGCTTCATGTCCCACATATCAATGTGAGACGAACCGCCGCATAAGAAGAACACAATTGTCGATTTCGCCCGTCCAGCGCCACGCACTGGTCCTTGCGCCACAGCATTTGAAGCCGTTCCCACGCCTGCAAATCCAGCGGTGCCAGCCGCTGAAGCCAACAACATTGTCCGTCGGCTGACGGGCGAATTTCCTGTGTAGAACATTGCGTTTAGCTCCCGATTGGGTTACTCGAAATTCAATTCTTCCCAGCGTCTGTTCCAGCTCTCGATATCTTTTCGTTGTTTCCAGCTAACCAAGTCAGAACCTGCCGCATATCCATGTTCCCAAATCATACAAACGTAGTCAGATACTACCGGTTTCCGTCCACCGACTTCGACAGAACAACACACCACCGCAACACACCACCGTCACCCCGCGTCTGGTGAGAGACATCCTGCTACTGGTGAGAATACGCTCACAGTCAGTCGTGGTTCCCTGCAATTCAAACTCAAAGGCTTCGCAAGCTGAGAAAATTCTATCCAGAGGTTTCCGTGGTCACAAGGCTTGTAAAGTATCAGCGGTACTTGCAGGCAAACGATGCATCACAGGTCCAACACACTTTCAGCGTTTCCACGATAGATCTTTCGGCGAACATCCGGCGGCAGATCCAACTGTGCAAAAACGGCAAACTGAGGCACCGCCTGTCCTGGCTGAAGGTAATCGGTGCCGAAACAAATTCGATCCTGACGGCGAATCAGAAACTCGCGACCAAATTCCATATCGCGGCTAATCGCATTAGAACCTGATCCCGCGGAAAGATCGCCGTAAATGTTGGGGTAAGCGTCCATCAGTCGATCAATCGCTCCTCCCGGTCGGACTTTTTCTTGGGGATATCCACCAAGCGACTGCTGATCTTCCAGCCCCGAAATCGACGCCCACCAACCGGGACCATGCCCAATAAAATTCAGTTTGGGAAACGAGCGAACAGCATTTTCAAGTCGAGGCAATCCGGGCGTATCTTTGCCGCGAATGTTGTCGATATGAAACAACAACGGCAGGCCAACTTCTTCACACGCTTCATAGACTCGCATCATCAGTGGATCGTCAAAGTCAAGCCCCACTTTATGTTCGCCGAAGCCTTTGGCTCCCTGATCCACATATTGCTGCAGGATGCCAACCAGCCCTTGGACGCCGCCGTGGATGATGGCTCGTGGATCAATCGAACAGAACGGAATAAGACGTTCAGGAAATTGTCTCGCAGCCTTTAACGCGGCATCAGGAAGTTGCAGGTAGGTGGTCGATTCCGGAGAAACCAGCGGCAGCACAACGGCTTTCTCGATGTTGTGCGCGTCCATCCATTCAACAAGACCAACGGTCGTCAATTCTTTGTTACCGTTTGTGTAAGTGCCAATATGAGTATGCATGTCGATAAACATGGGCAGTTTTTCGTCGACGACATCATTTATCGCCAACACCGTCTTTGCAGCAAAACTACCTACAACAGCGGCGGCGGAAGTGGCAAGCATTCGACGACGATCCATGTTGATACTCCGACTCGCGTAGTGTCTCACGAAGTTGATAAACGATCCCGCAGCGGAATTCGTGGGGATGCAAAAGGCCACCGAATTCTTACGACTCTGACTACGTGAAATACGTCAATCTCAAAATCAGCGGAAATACCGGATGCTACACCAACGGTTTGCTTTATGATCGTCCAGCATTCGCCTAGATTCACATTGTCTAATCGCAGGTCGCAAATGCAACGTACCCTGGAGTTCCGTCAACTTCCACGGCACATTCTCGACTAATCAATTCGGAATAACATCATGCTCAGGTCCTACTTGCAGAAAAAAAGTCACTGTTCCAAAGTCCTGGCCGTCGTGGTGGCAATCATGGCTCTTGCTTCGACAGCATTGGCTCAGCAAGACGAGAAGGTTCAGATCCTACTGCTCGGCGATAGCACCACCGAAGGCAGCATTCCGCGTCTGATGCGACCTCAGGGGCCGCACCTTGAAAAGGTACTGGAACAGTTACTTGCCGCCGAAGAAGGTCTTCCAGCTTGCCATGTGATTAATTCCAGTCTCAGCGGTGAATACATTCGCCGACTGCTTGATTCCGGTCGCTACGATCGCGACGCCGCCACACTGCCAGGCATCAACTACATTTTCATTCGTTACGGCCTGAACGACCATGCGCGGTTAGAAAATTTCAGCGAAGAGTTCCCTCGCGATTTTCGCGAACTCATTAGTCGTCTGCGAAAAGATCATCCTCAAGCGCTGCTGATTCCCATGACCGTGATCCCCTTTTCCAACAAGGAAGTCAGCATTGAAATCAACGACATCGTGAGACAGGTGGCCGAAAAAGAACAACTCGACATCTGCGACATCTATCCACGTTACGCTGCCGCTCTTAAAGACGGTGCGAACATGCTTAACTATCGTCGGTATCCACTGAACAATGTTCCACACAAATACCACAACCTGGTGAAGCCGTTTGTGCATGGGCCGAGCGTGCTGGTAATGGCCAACGAACTCGACGTAATACTCGGCCATCTGCCCGGCTGGTACAGCGACAGACATCCCAATCTGGCTGGTTACAATCTGATCGCTGACGAAACAGCAAAGTACATGGCCCCATTGCTGCGAAGAAATCCGACAGAATAATCCAGCAACGCTCAAGCACGACAGCCATTGTATGGCCGGGCGTAAAAAATTCGTCGCCGGGCGAGTTTCTTATCAAGACTTTTTGAACACACGCCAGCGGAACTTCTACAGCAGAGCGGCAATCGGGTTTCCAGGACTTGCTGGAACTGTAAATCCGTCGGGACTGATTCTTGACGCCGGGTTGATGCTCATCGCCGAAAGCATCGTTGCAGTAAAATCTTCCAGCGTAACGGGATTTGATTTCACGTAAGCCGCGCGAGCATCCGATTCGCCGTATATCGCGCCGCCCTTTATTCCACCACCAGCAACCATCGCAGAATAGCACTGTGGCCAGTGATCGCGTCCAATGCGTTTGGCGCCTTGGCTGATCACTGGCGTGCGACCAAATTCTCCCACAAGTACAACCAATGTGGATTCCAACAGTCCCCGATCACCAAGATCATGCAGCAGTGTGGCGACCGCCTGATCGGTGCGCGGCAACGCAAACGGCAGTCCGTTCCAGCCATTTTCGAAAATGCCGACATCCGCGTTGCCGTGCATATCCCACGTTTCAATACTGACAAACTTTTCAGCTGGTCCTAATCCGGTCCACGCGACAACATTGACAAGTCGCACGCCTGATTCGACCAGTCTTCGAGCCAGCAACAGATTTTGCCCCAACGGATTTCGACCATAACGATCTCGCAGCGACGGCGTTTCCCTGTTGATATCAAACGCCATCTTTGCGTCGCTGCTGTGCAACAGGTTAAAGGATTGCTGCTGATAAAGATCAAGCGATTTGTACTCGTCCGTCCTGCCAACGTCGGTCAGTGTCTGGAGCCCCTGTGACAACTGCCACCGTTGCCTGAGTCTTTCCAGCGTAACGTTCTCATTTGAATCAAACGCACTCACTCGGAAATCTTCAGACGCCGGATTGTCGTCGTGCTTTTCTCCGATCAGCATTGGTGCAAACGCCATCCCCAGTTTCCCGCCAGTCAGATACGTGTGATCCGGGGGAGCCGATCCACCGCCGAATTTCTGTAGCCACACGTGAGGCGGAATGCTGGCAGTCGCAGGGCTCAACTTTGTGACGATCGCGCCAAACGACGGGTCGTCTATAGCCGGTTTTGATCGGCCCGCCAGCAACATCGAATTCGCGCGATCATGCTGCGACATATTATGCGTCATCGAACGAATTACCGCGTACTGTTCCGACATCCGAGCCAGTTGCGGCATTAGTTCACTGACCTGGAAACCCGGAGTCGCGGTTTCGATCGACCGATACGGCCCGCGAACTTCGCGCGGCGCATCGGGCTTCATATCCCACGAGTCTAATTGGCTAAGTCCACCATACTGGTGAATAAAGATGCACGACCGAGCCTTCGTAGCCGTGCCTTTCCGCGAATCGCCTGAATTACCGGCTTCCAGAAGCGTCGGCAGATTTAGACCCAGCGATGCAATGCCACCAACCTGCAGTAATTTTCGCCGGGAAATCGAAGATCGCAACTGGTGCTTCGAATTGTATTGCATCATGCTTCTCCGATGTGCGACCTGGTGATCTTAAATAACGCTCGTAAAGTGCGGCGCGCCGGTCACTCGCTCTCGGGCACCGTCGACAAACCGCCAACCCAGCCTGTTCAAACAGCCCGTCGAACACGCTCAGACGACACGAATAAAAACCAGTCTCAGTTGAACGTGTTTCTGCTAAAAACAAGTCTAGCCATCCACAACCCCTGAAGCCAGCTTGCAAATGGCGTGTGCAAAACATGGCAGGGCTGCGACGGCGAATCACATTTGCAAATGTGCATCGTTTACAATCACGAAAAGCCAGCCAGAGAGTCCCGCGGTTTGTTAAAATTCACGCATTTGCGTTTCTTGGACGATCCACAAGGCTCACCAATCTTTAAAAAGTGAGTCTAGCTGGAAGTGCTGCGACGAGTCCCTGGCTGAATGAACTCAACGCCGATACGCTTTAAATAACGGGATTATCGCCCCGGACCTGCTGCGTCACACCGCTTCAACAGAGAACCAATCACATGCCACCTAAAGTACCCGCCATGTTCTGCCTCCCTTCCTTTTCATCATGGCGACTTGCGGTCGTGTGGACCTTGTACCTGCCATTCACTGCGATGGTATTTGCTCAGACTCCTGTTTCCGTAACGGTGACGACCGATCGCGAAAACGCCATTTACAACGTCGGCGAAACAGTTACGTTCAACATTTCCGTACAGCAAGGCAACGATGTCGGCGGTAACAAGGGCACTGTCAGTTATGCAATCGATGACTTTCTTAGCGCAGAATCTTTTGCAAAGGGTGAAGTGAGCCCAAACGCTGAACCATTTCAGGTCACAGGCAGTCTGGCACAGCCGGGCTTTTTGCGCTGTCAGGTCACATACACGCCTAAGGACGGAAAGCCCGTGAAAGCAACGGCCGGCGCTGCTTTTTCGCCCACCGGAATTGGCCTGAGTCTTCCTGTGCCCGATGACTTCGATGCATTCTGGACGGAACAGAAACGGCAGCTGGCTGAAGTTCCGCTCACTCCGCAATTCACAAAAGTAAAGCATTCGACCGCTGGAATTGAAGTCTTCGACGTTCAAACGCCGTGCCTTGCAGGAGCACCTGTATCGGGCTACTTCGCAAAACCAATTGACGCGGCGCCCAGAAGTCTGCCGGCAATTCTGTGGGTTCACGGAGCCGGTGTTCGCAGTTCAGTTCTGAGCAATGCCGTCAAAGGTGCTGAAGCAGGCATGCTGTCCATGGACAGCAACGCTCACGGAATTCCAAATGGCGAAGTCGCTTCATTCTATACTGATTTAAGTTCCGGTCAACTGAAAGATTATCAGTATGCTGGCCGAAACAGCCGCGAGACTATTTACTTCCGAGGCATGTTTTTGCGACTCGTTCGAGCAATCGATTTTCTGACATCACAACCGGAATGGGACGGCAAACACGTGATTGTCATCGGGCATAGTCAGGGCGGAGGACAATCTTTGGCCGCTGGCGGACTGGACAATCGCGTCACGATGATTGCAACCGGAGTACCGGCCATCTGCGATCATTCCGGAAAAGCAGCAGGTCGCGTCAACGGCTGGCCAAAACTTGTTCCTGATGGCGTTGATGGAAAACCAATTCCGGAAGTGTTGGAAGCGGCTCGCTATGTAGATGCCGTCAACTTTGCAGCTCGCTGCAAGGCAGAAGCCATCATGAGCGTCGGCTTCATAGACGCCGTTTGCCCTCCATCCAGTTGCTACGCCGCTTACAACGCACTAACCGGCTCAAAGTCCATCATCAACGAACCGTTAATGGGCCACGCCGCACCAGCTCATATCCACGATGCCTTCTTCACTAAAGTCCTGCAACACGCCGGACTATCCACAAAAAAGTAAAATCAGCGAAAGCTTCAGTAGCGCCAGTCTTTGCTTTTAAGTGGAACTTGATTTTGATTCCAGGTTTTCTGCGCTGCGCAACACAAACGGGCAGCATAAGCAGGCTGAAGCGCCCCACAACATTGACCACTATTTGCTACTCGCAAACCCACAAGACAGGCTGTCCGAGGTCTGTATTTACCCTCGGACCAGGCGATCGCCATTAAGCAAAGTGGCACATTACTCGCCTGTGCGACTGGTAGCCGACAACTGATTATTCCCGTTTGGGACCTTGCAACTGGTGAACACATTGGAAAGATTGCATGCTGCCAGTACCCCGGCGAATTTAGACGCTACGAATCGCTGGGGTGGTTTCCGGATGAAAAGCGATTGTTTTTCTACGGCGCAAGCGTGGTAGATCGAACTAACGGAAGCATCGTCTATCCGAGCCCGGAAAAAGGACGTGGGGGCGGTGTGGCACACTATTTCCAGAATGTCCGACTTCCCCATTACGTTTACCGAGCGAATTCAGGAAACGGCGTTGGAACAGACCGGATGTCGCATGACAGCCCCGTGCTAAATCCCAATGCCTCCCAGATAGGCACCGTTCTTCGGTTTTGGAATCCCGGGATCCGCAACCGGAGGCCAGTAGAATTAACGGGCCACCCAACGGTCGTTTCGACTTTAACCGAAATTCTGGCGTGGACATCCCTCGAACTCCAGAATCTGCCGTGTGTATGGCATGGCTCTCGCCTACCTTTCTTACTGCACCGGCAAACGCAGTTCCTGGCCAGCATACGCAAGACCCGCCAATGCCATCCGCGAGCCGCGTTTGCGAAACCTAGGACTCAAAGTTGAGCAAGCTTGCACCTGCGGCTCAAACGATTTCGCCCCCGAGCCAAAGACACAAAGAATAGTCAGCTCAGGAAGGCGGGTGGGAACCGTACCCTACAGGAACTGCGCAACTTAAATGCTTACTCCTGGCGTATTAAAAACGCAGGCTAGGTAGCTTCAACAAGTTGGTGTGTTTTCCGTCAGCAGTTACTTTTGTGATTTTCAACTTCTCGCCATTGACCATTCGCAATTCCCTCAATGGTCCATGAACCGACCGCATAACGGATTAGTCTTAAAGTAGGATAGCCGATGGCGGCCGTCATCCGTCGTACCTGACGATTACGTCCCTCGGATATCGTGATTTGCAGCCAGTTATCGGGTACCGTCTTTCGATAGCGAACCGGAGGATCACGGGGCCACAAATGTGTCGGCTCTGGAATTATTTCTACGGCCGCGGGTGCAGTCATTCCGTCCTTCAGTTGCACACCTTGACGCAACTGCAGAATTCTGTCCTGAGTCGGACAGCCCTCCACCTGAACCCAGTAACACTTCTTCAGTTTGTGTTTTGGATCGCTAATTCGATGCTGCAGTTTTCCGTCGTCAGTCAGAACCAGCAGGCCTTCGCTGTCTCGATCCAATCGTCCACTCGCGTAGACTCGGGGTATGTCAATGAATTCCGAAAGCGTTCTACGAGCGGAATCCTTCGTACCTGCGTCGGTAAACTGCGAGAGAACATCGAACGGTTTGTTGAAGAGAATGATTCGAGCCATCAAAACTGGAGTTCGTGTAAATTCCAAAGCGTCGTTGATAGAAATCGGCAGGGATCTGCACGTTACCCGACCTGAACGAAACATATTGTAGCGAAAGTCCTGAATAAATTTGGTCATAATTCTGCCAGCAGCAGCAGCAGCAGACCAACGCGAGGTAGCCGACCACCCAAACAAACTGAAACGCATGCGGACAGCATCAATGGGGCTGACTTTTCCGTTTGACTCTTCGCTCGATCATCAATTCGCGGCAGGTGTGAACGAACCGACAACCGGCTCCGACAAACGCAAATCCTCCCAATCTCAGGCAGCGCAACACACAGCCTGATCGACACACTTACGAAGACAATACAGCACTGTGTTGATTGGCGACGCCGACTGCCTAAAAGTGGTGTGCCCCACGTATCGCCCCCTTTCCTGGTAAAAGGGAACCCGCTTCGCGCTTTGCCCCTTTTAAATTTCAAACAGGAATTTCGCAAATGATCGACATCGTCCCGCCAACAATGTTAAAGCGAGGAAGCGCACCCGCAATGGCTCGAAATCATCCAGGCACTTTCAGACGAAGACATCGACGTTGCGAACGTCGTTGAATTCCTGATTGCGCGGCTGGCAAACAGTGCTCACGATCCGAGCGAAGCTGAATCCGCGTTGACGCAGCACGGTGCGGTCTCGACTTACAAAAACAGGCTTTCCGCCCGTCTGCATGGTTCAGAAACCGCGCGTCGCTGGCGAATGTATTCAGGCAGCTTTCGAAGTCGCCCGGAATGCAGCCGTGTGGATGAAAACCGCGCCCGAGTTTTTTTTCGGATGCGCAGATTCACGAGCTCCACTCGGCTCAGTTGCTGGAGTGGGTGACGAATAACGCCGAACCAGCGGAGTAAATATGACGATGCGAAAAACAAACCACGAACTTCGGGCAACAATGCGGCAACCTCGCTCAAGGCTAATATTCATCGTAGGCAACGTTTCAAAGAATCGTGAGCAGACGAGCCGTCATGAAACTGGAAGCGTCAGACTCCATTCTGGGCAACTTCCACCAGATGGCAGCGGAACATCCGTTTTTTGTGGAAGTGGTTCTACGTGCCTGCGTGAAGGCGCTGCGATATTTGCAGATAGTGGAAGTCTGCGACACCGAAGTGAGACGAGACGCGACATTCACTAACTGACACTCTTAGATTCGTTAACCTTGGACCCGTTGGTGTATGCCAGCGGGTTTTATCGTGCGATCTAATGGCACGGGACCGTGTTGAACCGTAAGACAATTATTCGTGGGACAGGTTCGCTACCGACAGAGGCAAATAGCTTGTGACCACACGACAACAAACATTGCCTTACGTGCGAATACGCACCAGCCTAAGCAACTGCTTAGCAAGACGCACTAGGCCTCTGCAACGCGAGTCACAAGCTTTAGTAAGAATACGGAAACTAAATCGCATATTGTCGGGCGGTAAGTTGAGGTTCTTTGATCTGCGCTGGCAGTTTGTGCGTTGCCACTGAATGTCAGTGTGTAGGTCGCTCACTGCAATTTATTAAAAATGCAGGGGGTTTTAAAATGATTGAAGTAACGTTGTCTTTTGTTCCACGAGGCGGTGGTGAGAAGGATAAAAGGTACACGACCTTGTTGCCAGGAGTTCCCAATCCCGGTGACTATTTACGAGTCTTGCTGCCAGATAAGAACACTGAGGATTTCATCATTCGGCGTTGTTGGCGGTACATCGCCCCTGTAAGTAAAGACGAGACATCGATTATTTTGGCCTCACTGTAGAATGCGAATTCGCCACAACTTCACGTTCGTTGCAGTCTCACGAAGTTTCATGTTCGGCGCACCGCTTCCAAGCGGAAGCCACCTGCTGCACTTAATGGACGAATTATTAACCAGTTTCCAATCGCTCTAACAACTTAGCTTGGTTGGTTCAGGTGACTCAGTACCGCTGCTCTGGATTCGCAGTACGGCAGACCTGCGTCGGTAATCTGCTGGCGGCGGTGTCTCCATGTGATTCGGGCAAAATGCCACAATCCCTTGAGCCTGTTTAATCCGGTCAGATCCATTGGGCGTTCCATGATTTCCTGGCAGCGAACCGTTTTTGCCAGTTTGCCAGTTTTGCGAGCTGAGATTTGCCGCGTCTCAAACAAGGATCGAAAAATGGCAGTGGAAAAAACTCAACCGGATGAGACGTTGAGGTTGGCGCGAACGACAGATCGAGAACCGTCAGACCTTGATGACGCGATACGGCTAAAGTTACTAGTCGCGCAGGTAAAGGGCAAGCCGAAACGAGAGGAGTTGATCGCTGCCATTGCTATGGCGGAAAAAAAAAGACATGAAGTCCATCCTCTTGACCCGCGCATGATTGCCGTAGAGCGTGAGTCGAAATCTGGAGCCCCGCCAAGGACGGGCAACTAGCGACAGGGCGTCTTGTGATCTGAGTCACAGGATAGGGACTGAAGTAGCTAGTGCGCGTCGGGAAATGGTTGTTGAGCTGAAAACGGCTGTGGTTTGGAGTCGGTTTTTCGGTGAAGATTCAGAGTGCGGAGTGACTTGCGGCGCGCAAATGGCGATTTTGGTGTAGCGTGGGCCGGTCTTGGTGGATTTTGTCACGCTTAGCGCGTAAGTCCGTTGCGGCCTTCGCTGAAGTCCGGAGGTTTTGTGGCGTTTGAGCTGGCGTGTCAGGCCGCTCGGCGAGAGCGGGCGGCTTCGCACTTGGGCTGTTCTCTGGCGATCAGCAGGCGGCCCAGAACGTGGAGGTTGCGGCC
>JBDNFN010000324.1:0-9238 GCA_041689795.1 Fuerstiella sp.
AGTAACATCCATGTCCCCCTCGTCAAAAATTTGCACTGGTCAGGATCACGATCTCGATCAGCCCGCTATCTTCTCTCACCTCCGCCAATGCTCATACACCAGTTCCTAAATAACATTTTCACACCTTCAAAGGGCTGCCCATTGAGGGGTACTCGAACTCTTGTTGCTGACAACTGGTTTACGCGGATGTGCACCTGGTGAATTTCGATATTTTCGTGCATGGCCCCCATCACAGACATCCCAAGGTGGCTCATAACCTGTTATTAAAAAAGATGCAGGATTACAAACAAACAACAAAAGACGAGTTTCCCGTACACCCAACGTATCGCTGTGCGGCATGGTCGCTGCTGCCGTTTCTGTTTAGAAACGCCGGTGTTGGGATGAATGCGGGAGCTCAGTCCCCGGATGCGGAAAAGCTTGCTGTCGTTGACCACTTTTTCGCCGATGTGGCTACAGAAGTACTTTCCCAACGTGATCTGAAAACCTGCCGTGTTCCACAGGAAGTGCCAGCCTGATTTTTCAGGATTGACTTCGTCAAACAAAACGCCGCCTGGCTGCCGCATTCCTCGATTCGAATTCACATGAACAGATACCAGACCAGGTTACACATGCGCGTTTTTATTCTTTTCATCGCCTGCCTTGTTTCGCACGCAACTGCTGCCGAAACACCAAATATCATCTACATACTGGCAGACGATGCGGGGTACGGTGACTTCGGCTGCTACGGTGGTTCGCGATTGCCGACTCCCAACATTGACAGTATGGCTCAACAAGGCATGCGGTTTACGAGACACTATGCCGGCTGCACTGTTTGCGCTCCGTCTCGCTGTGTGCTGATGACAGGTTTGCACACAGGTCACTGCCGAGTGCGCGGCAACAGTCCGGGGCTGCTGCTGGACGAAGACATTACCGTTGCAGAAGTACTGAAGTCTGCGGGTTACAAAACCGCGTGTATCGGCAAGTGGGGACTGGGTGCTCCGCCGCCGTTGTCTGACCCCAACGATCAGGGTTTTGACGAATTCTATGGCTACGTCAGCATGTGGCATGCTCATAATTTCTACCCCGAGTTTCTTATTCGAAACGGTGTTGAAGAACGGCTGCGAAATGTGTCTCAGGCGCAATGGAAGGGGCAGGATGGTCGCGGCGTTGCAGCTACAAAAGTAGATTACGCTCCTGATCTGCTGAATGGCGAAGTTCTGAAATACCTTCGCTGCCACGACACCAGGAAAAAGCCTTTCTTTCTGTACTACGCTCTCAACGTGCCTCATGCCAACAACGAAGGCGGCAGGCATAATCCTTCTGAAGAACGCGGCATGGAAGTTCCCAACTTCGGACCGTATGCCGAACAGGACTGGCCCGGCCCGGAAAAAGGGTTCGCTTCTGTGATGCACAACATTGACCGTGATATCGGCCTCATTCTGGCAGAACTGATACTTCTGGGCCTCGACGAAAATACCATCGTGATGTTCAGCAGCGACAATGGACCTCACGAAGAAGGAGGCCACCAAATGGACTTTTTTAATAGTAACGGCGATCTGCGAGGCATGAAACGCGATCTGTACGAAGGCGGTATTCGAGTGCCACTTATTGCTCGATGGCCGGGAAAAATCGCTGCTGGTTCGGTCAGTGCTCACATCTGTGGTTTTCAGGACGTGCTGCCGACGTTCGCCGAAATCGCTAAGGCTCGTGTGCCTTCGGACATTGATGGATTGTCCTTTCTTCCGGAACTGCTTGGGAACGATGTTCAACCACAGCACGATTTCCTGTACTGGGAATTCGGTGAACAGGGCGGCAAACAAGCAGTCTTAAAGGGTGATTGGAAACTGATTCAACTGCGGGTCGGAAGCGAAAGACCCACGGCTTATGAGCTCTACAATGTGTCTGCCGATATCGCGGAAACAACCAACGTCGCAAAACAGCACCCAGAAAAGGTGAAAGAACTGACCAACCTGCTGCGGTATAATCATATTCCCAACAGCCTGTTTCCTCTCTATCCGTCTGAAAAGCCAGAGTAGTCGCACCACGCTTTAATGGTCAACAGGATCCGGCACGTTATGAAACTCGTTGTTTCAGTACTCCACACGTGCGTATTCAGGCGGAACTGTTTGCCCAACAGCCGGCACTCTCATTTAAACGCTGCGATGCAAACACAGACGGCAAACTTGTTCGAGAAGAATTGCCGGAAACCGTCCGCAGCAACTTCGAAAAAGCCGACAGCTACAAAGACGCAGCAGTCTCTCTTGAGGAATATACAGCCTTTCTTTCACGGCGGAGCGGGGCGGAAAACGATCGGTCTTCCCGCCTGAGAAACGTGGTCATTAAGCGGGGCCTTATCTATGTCGAAAATGGCCATGAGCGACACAAAATGGACCATTACCTGCCGTCGCAGGATACTAAAAAGCGACCGCTGGTTGTCTGGATCCATGGTGGTGGCTGGAGGCAAGGCAGTAAAGACAGTGGGGTCCGGCGGTGGATTTGGTTAGTCGAGGATTTGTCGTAGCGAGCATCAATTATCAGCTCAGCAGTCACGCCATCTTTCCTGCGCAGATTCATGATTGCAAGACGGCTATTCGCTGGCTGAGAGCTCATGCGCACGAGTACAAAATTGAGGCTGAACACATTGGTATCTGGGGCTCGTCGGCCGGTGGTCATCTGATGGCCTTAGTGGGTACATCCGGAGATGTGGCTGAACTAGAGGGCGATCTTGGCAATCACGACCAGTCCAGTCACGTTCAGGCGGTCTGCGACTGGTTCGGTCCGACAAACCTGCTGCTCATGAATAAGCAGTCGGGCGATTTTGGCACTATGAACCACGATGCCGCCGGCAGCCCGGAGTCACTATTACTGGGTGGCCCCCTGCAACAGGTTCCGGAAAAAGCGACACTCGCCAATCCGTTATCTTATGTAACACCAGACGATCCTACCTTTCTGATTGTCCACGGCGACAAAGATCCTTTGGTTGCCTGGCAGCAGAGCCAGTTGCTGGCGGATGCGTTGAAGGCATCAAAATGCGATGTCCAATTTACGATTGTACCCGGCGCAGGCCCCGGCGGCTTTTCGGATCCTCAGATCAAAGACGACGGCATGAATTTCTTTGTTAAATCACTGATGAAAGACAAACCGTAATTTTCTTGAGAAGCGTTTTGGCATTCAGCGTGTACTCCGAATGCCAAACCCTCATGACTGTCGTCATCGACCTGCCCTCTATGTTTTAGTTGCCGGAAAGTGGCAATTGTTTTTCGGTGATATTTGGGCTGACAGCTACCATTTCGGCATTCAACTCGATGTACCCTTTCCATTCGGCAGGTACATGTTCGTGCTGAAAAATCGCTTCCGTCGGGCATTCTGACGTGCAGGCGTCGCAGTCGATGCATTCTTCAGGGTTTATAAAAAGCATCGTTTTGCCTTCATAAAAGCAATCGCAGGGACACACGACAACACAATCCGTGTGTTTGCAATTGAAACAGGGCTGGGTGACAACGTGAGTCATAGTGCGTTCTCCGGGTTTGTTAGGAAAAAGATCCAGAAGCACATGCGGATCGCTGCCAGCCCCCGGACAATGGATTAAGAATTTTTTCCAAATCTCAGGATGCGGCGCTGGAGTGCGTAAGCTCTGTGACAACGCGGCCCTGAACACCAATACTTCGCTGTCGTTGCGTTACCTCAAGGGAACGGCGAATTCCGGGGCTCGTGCTTCATGTCTGACGCTTCATCCTCGGCCAGAATTTTCGCCCGCCTGGAAGCTGGAGATCCGATGGCAGCCGATCAGCTGTTTCATCGATATCTAAGTCGATTGAGTCGGCTTGCCCGCTCACGATTGTCCTCGAAACTTGCTCGCCGTATCGACCCCGAAGACGTTGTGATGTCAGCTTATCGCAGCTTCTTTGTTGCCGCCGACGCTGGCAGATTTTCCATCGAACATTCCGGCGACCTCTGGGCACTGCTGACAAAAATTACTCTGCGAAAACTGTATCGCTCGGTCGCTCACCACACTGCGGAAAAACGCAACCTGTATCGAGACTGCGATGTTTCCGATGGCTTTGATTTAAACAAATGGGCGGCCGGTAGCCTCGCATCCCATGAGGAGGCCGTTGCTCTGGCCGACGAATTGGAAATGGTGCTAAGCCAGCTTACTCAACAGCAGCGCCGCATTATTGAAATGCGGCTGCAGGGCGAACAGCTGCTGGACATTGCTGCTGAACTTGGGGTTAACGAAAAGACTGTTCGTCGAATCATCGAAAAGGTGGTGCTTGACGCACGGCGGCGATACGGCTTTGACGACGACGTGGATTCAGCCAGACCACCTCTGAAAAACAAACACGCTGAAGTGTCAGCGGACGTTCCTATGCTCGATATTGTCACCCATACCGTGGTCGCTTCGCTTGCCACGTCCGTTATGTTTGATGAAATCTTGCTTCAACAGCTCATCGGTCGCGGTGGCATGGGCAAGGTTTTTCGAGCGATCCATCGTCCGAGTCAGACGCTGCGAGCCGTTAAGTTTTTGCACAAATCATTTCAGAATGATCAGCAGGCAGTCAGCCGCTTTATTCAGGAAGCGGAAGCTGTTCGACAACTGCAACACCCTGGAATCGTCAGGTGGCATGGCCTTGGACAAACGGCTGGCGGCGTACTATTTATTGTTATGGACCTGATCGAAGGCGAAACTCTTCAGCAACAAAACCTGGCTTTCGCCACTGGAGAAGTCCAGCCGGCGGCAAATCACCTGCGAACAATGGTCCATCACGTCGCTAAAATCGCTGATGCCATCAGCCATGCTCACGGCGCCGGTATTATTCACTGCGATCTAAAACCGGCCAACGTAATGATCAATCAAACCGGGCGGCCGATCCTCACTGATTTCGGTCTTGCCCGTATTTTAGAACACTCGGAGTCGCGACCATATTCCCTGGCAGGTACGGCTCCATGGATGGCCCCTGAACAGGTCGACGAACACTTCGGCCCGATCACCGCTGCAACAGATGTATACGGGCTGGGAGCGCTGCTATATTCGTTGCTGACTGGTCAACCTCCGTATTTGGGAACGCGAACCGCTGACATATTCAGCCGTGTGGTTTCCGGTGAAATGCCCAGGCCGCCTTCGACATTTAACGCGAAAGTGCGGGAGCCTCTGGAGCGGATCTGTATGGCGTGTCTGAGCAAATGTCCGGCTGAACGTCCTGAATCTGCGGCACTGGTCGGGCAGTTGTTGGACGCCGAGTTTGCCTGGTTGTCATTTGATACTGACTAAATGCTGGAGACTCGTCCCGAGTGAGTATCGATTACAGCGGTCTTCCCGCTCATACCAACTACGAATAAACGGCAAGTAGCAGTGAGTTGTCTTTTTGCAACACCAGAAGTCCGTTTTTGAGGCATGTTCTAACATTGTTATAGGAACGCGCTGCCGGCGTGCACAAACGATACTCAACTTCTGGTTTGTTCTTACATGTCAAACAACACTTCAAATCTACGTTGGTGGTCTTACGCGCTGCTGATTTTGATGGGGCTGATTGCTTTTTGGCCGTCGGTTTGGTTCGACTTTGTAAACTGGGACGATCCGGCTTATGTGGCAAATAACGAGCTGATTAAAAGCTGGTCGCCCTCAAATCTTTACGGCGTTGCGACCGAAACCGTTACTCGCAATTACGCTCCGCTAACAATTCTGTCGCTGCTGATCGATCACAGTATCTGGGGCATAAATCCGTCTGGATATCACGCGTCGAACGTGTTGCTACATCTTTTAAATGGGGTGCTTGTTCTGTTGCTGGTCAAACAACTATCGGGCAGCAACTTCGTCGCCTGGATCACGGCGGCTCTGTTTCTTGTGCATCCTGTTCAAATCGAAACGGTGGCCTGGATATCTTCTCGGAAGGGCTTGCTGTCCGCTTCGTTCATACTGGCCGCCTTGATTATTCGTTTAAAACCTGACGTGGAAGCAAAGAACGATGCGTGGTATGTCGTCTGGCTGGCCGCTGCTTTGCTTTCAAAGGCATTGGCCGTGGTTGTGCCGGCAATAGTTTTGGCCTACGACGTCTGGGTACGGCGACAAAAGTTTGCCGACGCGTTTGCTCGCCAGATTATTCCTGGCGTGATGTGCCTGTTACTGCTCCTGAAAACCATGGCTTCGCAAAACAGCATATTGGGTGGTGTTCGCGGACACATGGATCTTGGTCTGCTGCAGATTCTGGCTGTAGACAGCACCATTTTGTGGCGGTACATCGGTATGCTGTTCTGGCCGTCCAAACTATGTGTGCTGTACGACCCACCCGTCCGTGGCATCGGAACAGCCGTTGCTCTGGCCACAACTGGCTGGCTGGCTATCGGCGTGGTTGTGTGGCGAACGCGCAGACACCATCCGACCATTTTTTGGTCTGCTGCGACTTTCCTACTGCTGCTGGTTCCGGTTTTGAACTTCTTCAAAATCACCACCTTGATGAACGACCGATATCTTTATCTTCCGTGCATCTGCGTGTTCGCGGTGACCGCGGCCGGCTTTAATCGACTGCTGCTGGTTTCACAGGATCACGCTGGCGAACTGTTGGATCGACTGGCAACTGGAATGAAGTGCACAGCCGGTATGACAGCAATCTGCTGTGCGATGATCGCGACGTCTCAGCAATTGCCCGTCTGGAAAAATGCCGACGCCTTATGGACTGATGCGATGGCGAAGGCACCTCAGCTACCCGTCGTGAGAATCCAGATGGCTTTAACAGAGCACGACAGTGGACAAAAACGAGAAGCCGTCATGACGCTGCAAAGATCGCTGTTCGAATGCGCACCTGACAGCGTAGACCGCAAACGCATTGTGAAGATGATACGATCGTGGATCGCTGATCTGAATATCCGAACTACCGAACAAACGGCCCTGATTCGCCGCTAGTGCTGGACTGTTTTAGGCTCTCACGCTGTTGGAAGGTTAAGCCGTAGCTGAATTCGGGAGTATGTCCGCGACATCCCGAATTCTGCTACCGGAAAACTTAACTTCGAAGATGAAACGATTCCGTATCGTGACCAACTTCGCTCGTCGCGGCTTTTTTTCCCCGTTCTATCCCAGATTCATCGTCACCGTTTTGAGTTCGGTGTAATTGGCCAGTCCTGCTTCGCCACATTCGCGCCCAATGCCGCTCATTTTGTAGCCGCCGAATGGTGCAGCCGCGTCAAATACGTCGTAGCAATTCACCCACACTGTGCCAGCACGCAAACCGTGCGACACCGCGTGAGCACGGGTGACATCCTTCGTCCATACGGCAGCCGCTAAGCCAAACATGCTGTTATTCGCTCGCTTGATCACTTCGTTCATGTCGCTGAACTTTAGGATGCTCATCACCGGTCCAAAAATTTCTTCCTGAGCAATCTTCATTTCATCGGTCACATTTGTGAACACGGTAGGTTCGACGAAAAATCCGCGATTACCACGGCGATTCCCGCCGGTAGCGCAAGTGGCTCCCTCGGTTTTTCCGCTCTGAATATAGCCCATTATTTTGTCGAACTGTTCTTTGTCGACCTGAGGCCCCTGAGTTGTTTCGCTGTCGAACGGATTGCCAAGAACTCGCTGACTTGCTCGAGCTACCATCCGCTCTACGAATTCCTCATGCACGGCGTCTTCCACAAACACGCGGCTGCCGGCACAGCAGCATTGACCCTGATTGAAGAACAAACCAAACTCAGCACCGGCCACAGCGGCTTCCAGATCAGCGTCAGCGAAGACTATGTTCGGTGACTTTCCGCCAAGTTCAAAAGTGGTGCGTTTCAGTGTCATCGCGGCATCAGCCATGATTCGCTGGCCGGTTTCCGTAGAACCTGTGAACGCGATCTTGTCGACCAGGTGATGCTTCACCAGCGCCGATCCCGCCGTCGGCCCATAGCCAGGCACTATGTTGATCACACCCGGTGGAAAACCAGCTTCCAACGCCAGTTCCCCCAGTCGCAAACAAGTGAGCGGTGTTTGTTCTGCGGGCTTTATCACGATGGTATTGCCGGTCGCCAAAGCGGGGCCCCATTTCCACGCGACCATCAGAATGGGGAAATTCCAAGGTATGATCTGACCACAAACCCCGATCGGTTCACGACGCGTGTAACAGAAGTAATCGCCTCGGACGGGGATCGTGCTGCCATGCACCTTGTCAGCCCAGCCTGCGTAATAGCGAAAGCTGTCGATTGCCAGCGGCAGGTCGGCGGCTCGTGCGTCTGATATTGGCTTCCCGTTGTCGAGCGTTTCCAGAGCTGCCAGTTCCTCCAAATGGTCTTCCATCAGGTCTGCCAGCTTGTATAACAGACGGCCGCGATCCCGTGCATCCATCTTCGACCATGGGCCGGATTCGAACGCTGATCGAGCCGCGTGGACGGCTAGGTCAACGTCTTCTTTATCGCCTTCCGCTACCTGACAAATCAGTTCTTCAGTCGCGGGGTTGTAGGTTGGAAATGTCTTTCCGCTGACCGATGAACGCCATTCATCGCCAATCAAAATCTTTGTCTGACGAACACGTGGAGCAACGAACGTACCGGATTCTGTAGCCACTGACATGTGTGTTCTCCTGCCGTTTCTGTGGTATTAACTGATGCCTCTGGGGGACCTGCCTAAACCAGAACACTTGATTATGCCAACGCTAGTGAAAAATTACGAACGAATTTCCCCTTTTGTTAATCTGGGTAAAACTCTGATTTGAAGAACTTTTTTAGGTAATCGGGGCAAATCAGATGCTCGCGACTGCGGCCGTTTTCTTCATGGAATTTCAAAGGGACACACGACAAGGCGTTTCTGAGTACTGACACGAGCGACAAAAGTTTGGGGAGCATGGTTTGAGTTGACCTGGTTCTGTCGCGAGGTGGGCGCTACGGTTCGTTGAGGTTTTCTCAGGGAGCGGTGTGGTGCGGAATTTGAAAGATCCTCGTCAAACAGACCTGTTTGTCGAGTTCGAAGGCCTTCTTTCGTCGGTTGCCTATCGACGACTTACGAGCGGGTGGCACCATCGTATTGGGCACGCCATTTTGAAGCTGATGCCCGCACAAATACTGGCCCAGCACTTCGATCCCACCATGGGACGGCCCACCAAAGAGCTGTATTCGATGGCCGGTCTGCGATTTGCGGAACGAGGCTTCTATGATTCTTGGCAAGGCGGCAATCAGTGAACCATCGACCAGAGTGATGGTTTGGTCGATATTCTGCAGCCGCTGATCGTCGGCCAAGGGCTGCAGTTGCTGACCCAGTTCGCTAATAATTTCCTTCAGTCGATCTGGATCA
>JBDNFN010000325.1:0-5151 GCA_041689795.1 Fuerstiella sp.
AAGCCGGATTTCGTAGATCTCTTCAAAGTCTCGAGCATCTAACGATCGCACTCGGCAACGCCCATTCGGTTCGAAGACCAGCAAGCCCTCCCGCTCCAGCGTGCGCGTCGCTTCGCGAACCGGCACGCGACTAACCCCCAACCGTACTGAAGTGGGAATTTCAGCCACCATCGTTCCGGGTGCCAACTTGCCCGCAATAATCTCTTCGCGCAGCCGGACCATCACCTGATCGGCCAGTGTCGGCTGCGGTGTTGGCATAGCTGTTGATGCAGCCCGTCGTGTTCGCAGAATTTGAGTCATGCTCGAAATGTATACAGTTTCCAAGGCACTGTCAATGAAACTGTATACATTTTGCTAAGGAGCGAAATTTGGGGGCCAGCCCCCGAACCCCTCCCGATGAAGAAGCCGGAGAGTTGTTGCAGATGCTTTGCGACCCGCGACAGCCCTGGACATTGGTCGTCGTCACCAGTCGCACAACATTTCACGAGCACTGCACTCGAGTAATTGAGTTGGGCTCCGATCGCGCACCCGAGAGCGAAATTTGGGGGCCAGCCCCCGAACCCCTCCCTCCCGAACCCCTCCCTTCGCCTCGCGGAACAGCGCGTACAAAAGATACGCCAAAACATGCGTCAACATTTTCTGGCCATTGGCAAGGAATCGATGCGAACTTAAACGGTCCATCGCCAAGCCGTTCTTGAGCTCACCAATCGGTCGTTCGGGGACATCCCCACGCTGAGTGTAGAAGTCTCGGTAGATGTCTCTGGCAAAACCGCTCATGTTCGAGACGACGTAGCGAATGTTGCTGCCACCGCTTTGAGTGATCTCAATCTTCGTCACAATGCGTCGCGCGTGAGGCCACGATCCGGCCTTGTAATCTTCAAACGTATGAAACATCTGACGCCCTGTTTTCCACCACATCCACCGAGCGTTTTCTTTCAGCTCAAGCTCGCCAACCCTGCGTTTGAGCACTTCATTCGTGGCGTAGCCGAAAGCGAATAACAGGCCCTCGGCTTCGCAGTAGTCGTACATTTCCGGACCGGCAACGCCGTTATCGCCGCGAACAAAAATCGTAATCTCCGGCCAGCAATTCCCGGCTGGTCTGCTTTCTCACTGATTTCGGGTCCGAATCGGTGGTGGCGTGGTTGCGGCAGGGACGATCCAACAGGCGGCGACGGGTTTCGAGCATTTGCAGCGGGCGCGTGCCTCGCTCTGACCCCTGGAACGACGGATTTCAGGGCAATTCGAGCTGCCTCGCAAGTGTGACTCGACCGGGTGCGCACACGGTCAGCGCGGTCCTCGAAAAATCAGGACGCCGCAGGGCGGGGCGATCGGTTTCCGCAGGCACGGAACCTGGTGATGTTACCAGGCGAAGCACGTCACCATGCCGCAAGTACGAGGCCGCTTGAGAAAGACCTCAGGCCGCGTCACCCAGTGTCAACCTCCGGAGCCGGCACGCCTCGGGCCAGATCGAGCAGCATCACCTCGTACAAATGACGCATGCAGGTGAATCCAAAGTGGTAGAAGTGTGATCGCAGCTTGTCCCATAATGATCGGCGGCTGCCCAGTTTCGCCAGCACCGCCTGGAACAACGGACAACACAGCTGCTGGGTCTGGTCCACCAGCATCATTAACATCGCAAACACCACGGACAGATTCTTATCACCATGACCAAAGTTGTGCTCAAAGTGGTAACCCTGATTCTTTAATGTGTTGAATGTTTCGTTCTCGATCTTCCAGCGACTGCGGGCGCCTTCCATCAGATGCCTGGCATTGTCGCGTGTGATTTCCAGATCGGTGACCCACGAGAAACGTTTTACAATGTTTCCATCCGGGGCCGTCTCGAGATCACGATCAGTTTCAGGTGCGGATGCTCACTCCGAATCTTCTCCAGCAAACGCCGGCACGCATTGCGTTCGCAGTCATTCTTACTGGTCCCGTCCTGTTTGATAATGGGTTCCGGAGCGAGTGGAATCACCTCACGAAAGTCCGGATGCACAATCGCCGCGCCTAGCAATTGATGGTGGTAGGTGACACTACCGCCGCGATGGTGCTTCTCCAGGCACGAGGCACAGTGAATTTTGGGCGAGGAAAAATAGCTCGTGCCATCCAGCGACAGCAGATAATGTCCGTCGAGATAGACGAACGGTTCCAGCGCCTTGCCACGCTGCAGGCGGCGAAAGACATCACGGAACGGAGGCCGCAAGTCGTCGGGATTGACCGGATCGAGGAGGGTCCGCATCTGGGTGTCGCAGGGGACGTGGTCGATGCCGTAGACGGTGCGGAAGTTGTCGTTGGGATCTCGACGGCGCTCGTCGAAGGCCAGCAGGGAGGGATCCTTGAGCGAGAACATGGCAAACGCCGCCATCAAGGCGTCGCCGAGGGGGATCTCGACTGCGGCAGCCGCACGCGGATCGGGCAAGCGGTCGAAGCGGGCGCGAACCAGTCGGAAGAGGGAATCAGCGGAGAGATCCTTGCGTACATTGCTGACAGAGAGGCCCATGATTGGCAATTCCTTTTGCCTAGGGAGTAAACTGGGGAATCTACGCGGAGATCTTGCCCGCTGCGTTTACGAAAAGGAAGATCAAGTTGGCCTATTTTTCAGGCAATAAAGCGATGGCCGGGAATTGCTGCTTGTGTCAACTGGCCGGGATTGAGACCATTCTGGGTGTCAATTCAATTCTCTCGCCGGAACACCGACCTATGAAAAGTTTCGCAGCCGTCATCATCGCGATCACACTCATGTCCGCCGTGCGGGCGCAAGACGTGAAGAGCAACATTCCATACGCTGAGCCCGCTCACGAGCGGCAGGTGCTGGATGTGTATTCGCCGCCCGCTGCGAAGAACTTGCCGGTCGTGTTCTGGATTCACGGCGGTGGCTGGCAGGCCGGTGACAAAACCAGCGTGCAGCTGAAGCCAAAATCCTTCACAGAAATGGGATTTGTTTTTGTTTCAACGAACTATCGACTGTTGCCGGATGTTGAGATGGAAACGATCTTCCGCGACATTGCAAAATCGATGCATTGGGTTCACGACCACATTGCTAAATACGGTGGCGATCCGAATCGAATCCTTGTGATGGGCCATTCCGCCGGCGCACAGTTGGCCGCATTGATCTGTACCGATGATCGTTATCTCAAAGCGGAAGGATTGTCACTCGCGAGTATCAAAGGTTGTGTGCCTGTGGACGGTGACACATACGATGTACCGGCGATCATCGAGACCGCAGAAACACGCCGCCGAGTCCACCATCAGCCGCAGGCGAAGTTTGGTCATCGCGAAAAGTTCGGGAATGAACCTGCGAAGCATGTTGATTACTCGGCCGTCACGCATGTTGCCAAAGGCAAAGGCATCCCACCGTTCCTAATCATGTACGTCGCCGATCATCCCGACAACAGCGCGCAGGCTCAGCGACTAAACTCGGTGCTGAACGATGCGGAAGTTCCGGTCACACTCTATGGCGGCAAAGACACAAGTCATAACAAAATCAACGACAGGATCGGTCTCCCCGATGACCCGGGGACAATGGCTCTCCTTGATTTTGTTGATGGTGTATTGACGAAATAGAATTCTCAGACCGCCCAATGCTGTGTATTCACAAAACATTCATCGCTGTGATGGAATTTGACCCGACTCAGCAAAACGCACTTCAACTCATCAAGGATAGAATTCATGGAACAGATACGCGTACCTCTTGTCGTCGTGCTTGCTGCGTTGCTGTCGCTGACTAAGACTTCCGACGCCGAAGAATCAAAGACTGTCAAGATTTTTGTCCTCGCCGGACAGTCCAATATGGAAGGCAAAGCCCCCAACGCACTGTTCGAACATCAAGCCACGGATGGCAAAACACAAGAACAGTTCGCTCATCTCAGAAAGAACAATCAGTGGATTGTTCGTGACGATGTCTTCATCAAGTTTCTGAATCGAAAGGGGGGGCTCACGATAGGCTACGGTTCGCCTGATCGCACGGGCGTTGAACTGGAATTCGGTAATGTCATGGGAAATCACTTTGATGAGCCCGTGCTATTGATCAAAACAGCTTGGGGCGGGCATTCACTGTTCAAACTTTTCCGTTCGCCATCGGCTGGATTGCCGAGCGACGAGGATCTCGCAAAAGAATTAGCGCAGAATCAGGAGCGAGTTCGCAAAGATAATGAGAAGAACAAGAAGAGTAATCCTCTGCCGACAATGGATGACATCAAGCAACCATATGGTTCCTCGTATCGCAACATGCTGGCCGAGGTAAAAGATGTCTCCGAGCACTACGAAACCATGTTCCCAGAACTCAAAGGCAAATCGCTTGAGATAGCAGGTTTCGTTTGGTTCCAAGGCTGGAACGACCAGTACGGTGCCGAGAACGAATACGCATCCAACATTCAGCATTTTATTAATGATGTTCGCAAGGATCTGAATTCGCCGACGCTGCCATTTGTCATCGGAGTCATGGGACAGAATGGATCAACGCCCGCCACAGGTGCAATGCTGACGGTTCAGCAAGGGCAACTTGCAATGAATGATGTGCCTGAGTTTCGGGGGAACGTCAAGGCGATTCGCACAGACATTCTGATCGACAAAGCCGCTGAAAATTTGTACCCGGAATGGAAAGAGCGTCCAGAAGAATGGAAGCTCACCGGCGGAGATCATCGGTATCACTATCTCGGCAGCGCGATCTGGTTCAATCGCATCGGTCATGCGATGGGTGATGCTATGCAGGAACTGCTGCCGTAGCAGCATGCTGCGATTTATGTAGTCGTGTCGCGCTGCCGAAACGCGCCCTCCGGAGTCCGCAGCATGATGGCAGGACTAGGCCGCATCTTGACCGATATTTGATTCTTGAAGCCTCAACTCTCGGAGCGGGGAACGCAAAAAGGGGACATTCTACTTTTTCGGCTTTCTGGGGCGTCCGCGTGGTCGGAGCGAGGACTCCAGTCCGAGTTGGACGGCCGTTGACGGCTGCCATGTCGAATCGCCGAAGGGTGTCCCCCGCGAAAGACTGTGACGTAATGCTTTGAGGTCCGCTTGCGTTTCGGCGCCGTTGACGAACCGTGTCCACTGCGAATGCTTCGGCAATGGGCCTTCGCACAACAGACCGTCGGGGCCACTGCGAGCGTTTGGCAGCAAACTGGACCACTCCCCGTCTTGGCTGCGCTTCAC
>JBDNFN010000326.1:0-5131 GCA_041689795.1 Fuerstiella sp.
CCAGTCACGAGGCGACGGAGGAAACAGCCAGCTTGCATCCGGCTGCCATTCACGAAACTTACGGCTCATCCCTGAAATCCAACCAAACGTCAAGCAAAATTAAAATGCACGGTCAACTGAAATCGTAATACTACGTTACGTAAAGAAAAACCAGGCTTCGGAAGGTATCCGGACAGGCTGCTAGGGGGCACGCGTGCACAATCCAAAGGAATCACTTCTTCGAGGAAACGGGATTGCAACGGGCCGTTTGCCTGTCTTCAACGCACAATAATTGCCATACTTCGTTCCATAAATGTCCGCCCGTGTATGTCCATTTTGTTGAATGCAGGCCAAATCTCATGGCAGATAACCAACGTTACCGCTGCGTATTGCTGTTTGGACCTCCAGGAGTGGGAAAGGGAACGCAGGGGAAAATTCTGGCCAATATTCCTGGCTTCTTCCATCTGTCGGTAGGAGACGTTTTTCGTTCCATCGACATTGGTTCTGAAGACGGCAAAGAAGTCTATAACTACATTTCTCGAGGCGAACTTGTCCCCGATAAGCTGACGATGAAGATCTGGAGAAAAGCCGTGCAGGCCTATGTGGCTTTGTCTTGGTTCAAGCCACGCGAAGACCTGCTGGTACTGGATGGAATGCCGAGGAATATCGACCAGGTTGAAATTGTCAAAGACTACCTGGAAATTCATCGCATCATCAATCTGGAATGCAGCGATCAGGAAGACATGATTCACCGCATTCGACGTCGAGCCATCCGCGAAAATCGTACGGACGATGCTAACGAAGACGTTATTCGACATCGGTTTTCTTTATACGAACGTGTAACGGCTCCGGTGTTGCAGAAGTACGATGAATCGATTATCCATCGAGTCGACTGCAATGGCTCGCCGGCAGAAGTCTTGCGCAGCATTCTGGATATCGCTATTCCCGTTCAGAACCAACACTTTCGCTCCCACCTATAGTCCCGCATAAAACAGACCTGGTACGACGGGCGGGCGGAAGAATCCGCGCCCGATTGGCAGTGAGTGCATTGCTTGGCGGTTGGATACGCGTGATATGACGACGAGTATATTTTTTGGCAGCCTCGCTTTCGTGCTCGCGACGGAAGCGGTTGAGTTCAACTACTGCAGTCTAGTCGTGGCATTGTAACGTACGTACATTCCGGGAACTTTGCCGGGGTAAGCATCAGGAATCCTCGCCATTTCGACGGGATGTGAATCCTGCTAAACTGCCGCGCGTCCACAACTGACAACCCGTACCGCATTCCTATAAACGTCGGCTGACACGCAGAATCATGACGCACAATCCTCTAAGAATCATCATTATTGGCGGAGTGGCCGGTGGGGCATCGGCGGCAACGCGAGCACGCCGGATGAACGAATCCGCTGAAATTATCCTACTGGAAAAAGACGAATACGTTTCGTTTGCCAACTGTGGTCTGCCGTATCACATTGGCGAAGAGATTCCCGATCGCGGAAAGCTATTGGTAGCTACGAAGGAATTGCTCGAACGCCGTTTTCGGCTGGACGTCAGAACGCATCACGAAGCGACGTCCATCGATCGCGTGTCAAAAACTGTGACGGTGCTGAATCACTTGACCAGTCAGTCAGACACGCTGGCTTATGATAAGTTAATACTTTCTCCCGGAGCTGCCGCCATGCGACCTCCCTTTCCGGGTTGCGACGCCGTTGGCGTCTACACGCTTCGCAACGTGGCCGACATGGATCACATCAAGTCTTCGGTCGATCAGTCTGCCACGAAAAAGGCAATTGTCATTGGAGCCGGATTTATCGGGCTTGAGGTTGTCGAACAGTTGGTGCGTCGAGGATTTCACGTCGCTTTGGCCGAACTGCAACCACAGGCGTTGCCTTTGTTTGATCACGAAATGGTGCAGCCGATTCATGATGCATTGGCGGCTCATGATGTTGAGTTCTATACCAGCGATGGCATCAAGGCGGTGCTGACCAACTCTGAAAACAAGGCTATCGGAGTTGAACTTTCGAGTGGACGCCGGATAGACGGCGACCTTGTGATTTTGGGACTGGGCGTAACGCCGAATTCACAACTGGCTGTGGACGCGGGACTGAGTGTTGGCGCGACGGGCGGTATTCAGGTAAACGATGTCCTGCAGACGAGCGATCCGGATATTTACGCCGTTGGCGACGTCAGCGAATACACCTTCGCGCCGACCGGTCAGTCCATGCGACTTCCACTGGCTGGCCCAGCAAATCGATCTGGCCGTTTAGCTGGCGAACACGCAGCAACGAACAGCTGTCAGCGGATGGCCCCAGTATTAGGCACTGCCATTGTGCGTGTGTTTGACCAGTCAATCGCGATGACGGGCCTGTCATTGAAAGCCGCCTTGAAGTTTGGGATCAATGCCACCAGCGTGACTGTGGTGGCCGGGCAGCATGCAGGCTATTTCCCAGGGGCCACCCCGTTAACGTTAAAGCTTGTTTTTGATGAAGATACCGGACGAGTACTTGGGGCGCAGGCAATTGGCAAAGACGGAGTCGATAAACGAATTGACGTGATTGCTACGGCCATGAATTTTAATGCGACCGTTCGAGACCTCACGAATCTTGATCTTTGTTACGCTCCTCCATTCGGATCAGCCAAGGACCCCGTTCATCAGGCGGCCTTTGCTGCTGGGAATCATCTGGACCATGTTGACCGGTTCGTTGCTGCTGATTCGGATCTATCGAACGTGCAGTTGGTCGACGTGCGGACTGCCGCTGAAGTGCTGAAATGCCCACTTGCCGGTGGGGCTAACGCGCTCAATATCCCGGTTGATGACCTGCGAGCCCGCCTCGGAGAACTGGATAGTCGATTGGAAACTATCGTAAGTTGCGGTGTCGGGGTACGGGCTCATGTGGCGACTCGAATACTGTTGCAGTCTGGGTTCGAAAACGTTCACAACCTGTCCGGTGGAGCGACCGTTCGCAATCGCGCGGTTCGCAAGTAGTCGGTGACATCGATTAGTGTCGTTTTACAGCTGCAAAAATTCCTTTAAAAATTCGATCACGTTGTACACGGTCTTCGTCCGCCGACCGTGGCCCCTGTGCGTGCGCGGCGATTCAGGTTTAAGACCGCATGATTTTTAGTCACGCAGTGCCAGGCTGTGAGCCAAACCATCATTCGCAATTCCTGTCGTGCGCTGCCTGCCAATAGAATAATACCCTTTCTGTATTTAAGTCTTCAAAACTTGAGTCTCAGGGGCAATGCTATCAGGGGCTTGTGCGAACCGTCCACAGGCAACATGATAGAATACGGTGTTGGGTTGGCTTTCCATATGCGAATGTGCGTCGATCAGATTTGTTGGCTGATTGCATTTGGCGTGCAGTTTCAGCCGTCATGATGGCTGTTGCAAGGCAGACGAATCTCAGCAGGAAATGTCCGCGCCGGGCTAGATGCAAGCCAGTCTATCAACGGAATCATGCAGGTATGCGCAAGTCTTCGAACGACAGAAATTTGCTGATTGGGATACTGGCTTTACAACTGCATTTGATTACTCAGCCACAGTTGATTACGGCGATACAGGCATGGATGCTGTCCAAGTCGGTACCGATCGAAGATAGTTTGCTGCAGCATAAGGCCGTCACGGAAAACGAAAAGTGGTTTCTGACGGCATTGGCCCAGCAGCATCTCACACTGCACAAGAACAGCGCGGAAGAAAGTCTTGCCGCTTTGAGTTCTATCAGCTCGGTCCGGAAGCGTCTGGATGATGCAGAACTCGAACAGACGCTGTCGATGGTTTCATAAATCAAGGGCCGCCGAATTTCTGACGGTCAGGATAGCGATCCGCATGCCACAACAATCACCAGTGGTTCTGCTCTGAGTGGTGGTCGATTTCGGATTCTGCGGCCACATGCTCGGGGCGGCCTGGGCCAGGTTTCCATTGCGGAAGATCGGAAACTGCACCGCGAGGTAGCTCTAAAGAAAATTCAAAGCCGCTACACTGACGACGCTGATAGCCAGGTTCGCTTTAAAGTCGAAGCGAAAGTGACGGGGCAGCTTGAGCCCCCGGGAATTTGCCCGTTTACAGTCTTGGGGAAACGCAGGATGGTCGGCCAACTTGACCCAAACGTTTGTCGCTCGCGTCTGTCCTTGTTCTTCCTTCCTTCGAGCGAATTAGCTTCGAGCCACGTTCGTCAGCGGCAAGTCCCTGCGCAATTGTTCTCAACAAACCACAACCGGCGGGTCGCTTATTCTGGGACTAGTGCAAGCTACGAAGACTTGTGAATGGTTTGGGTTTATCCCGTGGTCGAGAAAAGAAAAGGACGAATTTTCCTGATCGTCACTCAGCTTAGTCACTGTGATTCGGCGGATGACTGTTGTCCACCCATCTGACCGGTTGCCAACTCGACGCCCGAACAGTGCTACCTGATCGCCGACTTCCAAAATTGATAGACCGTCAGTTTTCTCGTCCCGTGTCACGAGTGCAGTGGCGCCGACAGGAAACGCTCCTTCGTCGATAAATCTGTTGCGGATCGTAATCGACCTGCTGCCAACCTCGACTACTTCACCGACAAACTTCCTTTCCGCATCCACAGCAATCGGCGTCGAATATTCTGCATCTACGTTCACCTTAACAATCGCGTTCATCCAGCCGTCCTGCCGACTTCCGAGCTGCTGCAGATGAACCGTGACATCGTCACCGGAATTCAGATCCGAGGCGGCGATGAGTTCTCCTGATTTCCACAGTTCCGCGTCTCCAGCCAACGGCCATTCGTGAACTTCACCGTCATTTTCGATGGCGATCGTGTATCTGGAAGCGTCAACGACAGTCCCCGACACGAATGGCACTGCCGCGAAATTTTTCCGGAATCTCCGCAGCGTGAGGGCTCGCGTTGACCGCGACAAGAATTTTTTCGTTATCGCACCACGTTGAAGGAAATCGGAATGTTGGCTGAACGTCCTGATCGCTAAACTTCTCGGCGGCTGGACCTTTCCTGAATCGAACTGCGTAGAAACAATTGACCAGGGAAGGTCCATGTCTTTTACGCCAACAACCGCATTTGATGCAGCCTCATTTTCCATCTTCCGGCGTTCGCTGATGCAGAACGACGAGCTGCCGCTGACAGAGGTCGTGGATAGCGATCGATTTGCTCGGGCGTTTGAAAAACACGGTGTC
>JBDNFN010000327.1:0-4602 GCA_041689795.1 Fuerstiella sp.
TAGCGCATGTTGCTGCGTTTCACCAGGTCAACGGCTTCATTGTTCTGAAATGTTTACAGGATTTGTTTTTCGCGGCTTCCGCAACGAACAACGGGCCACGCTTCGATAATGAAAAGTGGCCCGTGCAAAAGGCGTTGGGTGTGATCACGAACGTTGCGTTGATCGACATTGAACAGCGTCGGAGAAATTCACACCACGATCAGTTGCTCGTATCGCGTGCGGCGCCGCGCTGACTTCAGATCAATCCCGCGCAGGATCATCGCCAATTCGTGAGCTTCCAGTTCAAGCGTTGTGGCTGCTGCCGTCAGTGATGCCGACACGATGGGAAGCTGCCATGTCCCAGCCTTCAACCGCTTGTAACAGATGATAAATCCATCGTCGTCCCGGAAACTTTCCTTCATGCGATCACGACGCTTATTGACGAACAAAAACAGATGGCCGTTGACCGGATCCTGCCGGAATTCTTCCTGCACAATTCCGGTCAATCCGTCGAAGCTCTTCCGCATATCCACCGGATGGATGCAGAGAAACATGTTTGTGCGGGACGGCAGACTCAGTATGGTGTCACCTTGTGCTGCTGTGCGCCGTGTGAGGCAGTCCGTGGAAGACATGGTTCTTTCGGATTTCGAATCTGTCCGGCTGCAATCACAAGATCGCCCAGCCGCTCACCATGCAGTTCGCTGTCCGCATACATCATCCACCGTTGGGAAGCTCTATGCGAATGCCGCTGCCACCGCGATTGCCACCGCCGAATCCTGTGGTGCTTTGCAGCGCGGAACTCGCTGATAAATTTCGCACAGCAATCGCGACAAACTGAGACACTGGCTTCTTCCTGCCAGAAGCCAGGACCGTAGTTCGTCGCGGGGATCGTGCTGGTACATCGGCCGCAGCAGACTGCACCTCCGTCAACAGTTTCTGCCACCGATAAAAAGAAGCCTCCGAAACACGATCCGCTTTGCAGCACTCAGCCACCGTCAGTCCCGACCGTTGCTGCCACTCAATCCGCTGACGCCAAATCTGTTCTCGTTCGCTCATAACCCACCTCGCCAGAAAAAGCCCTGAGACCGGAATTAAACCGGATCACGACTAACCGCACTGTTAAGAATGGATTCCTCGGACACTTACGATCCGGGCGAGTGCGAAGGGGGTGACGCATGTGTTGTGCTGTGTCGCCACGCATATTTCGTGTGAGCAAGCCTAACGCTTCTAGCATCCAGCAGGCGGTGCTTTGCCGTGCCGGTCTGAACCGGTTCTGAGCGGTCACAAATCTCAGCTAAGCGCGGTGCACGTCAATCCAGTGGGAATGATTTCGGTGTTCTCGGCTTGACGGATGGTGGCGAGAATGGATCGAGAGGAGAGTAGAGGAAGAGTGAGAGAGGCTGTTGGGTAATTGAATGCGAGTTTTGTGTCGATATGGCTCCTACACCAAAATCGCTTTCCTTGAGCGAAATGGCTAATCACAACTTGAATTCTCCACACTGGCCAACAGCTCGCTGTAGTTTTCGGTGGGACGTGCCGATTTTGCGTTGCGATGGGCAAGTGCTGCCGGCTGTGGCGGCGTGGGAAATCTGCGTGCTGGCATCGACAAATGCTCTGGCTCGTCGAGTTAGACGAACCAGAACCACTTGAACGGACTTGGCAATCCGTCTGCGGCCAGTTTGTGGCGTGTTCAAAACCTGTTCGCTTAAAGCACCAGCGAAAATGCGAAAGTCGCTCTATTTTTCGGTCCAGAAGTCCAAAACTCGAGGAGCGTCAAGGATGGACTCCAGGATGTCTACGAAGGCCGCGTGATCTGGGTGAGGCAGGTATGCGGCTCGACCTTCTTCTGAATCAAACGTAACTACAAAGCAGTGAGTGAACCCGTCGTCGTGTGCTTCCGGGCTGTTGTTTGTGCCCCATTCGAAGGCCTTGATCCCGTCAATCATTGATGGTAACGCGGCAAATGCTTCTTCGACTTTTGTGATGTCGGCTGGTGCTGCATCGGGTTTGAATCGAAAGAAGACCGTGTGCTTCAGCACTCGCTCGGGTAGTCCCGCCGTCGGCGTTCCCCAATAATCAACCACAAAAACGTCTTTCATGTGCGGACGCAGTACGTCACCGAATGCTTTGTGAGCTGCATGCGGCAAATAGGCCGCTCGATCGGCTTCGTCGGCAAATGTCAGCAGAAAACAGTGCGTGAACCCATCATCCAGGCCTTCCGGGCTGTTGTTGGTTCCCCATTGAAAGTCAATGATTTCACTGATCCTGGAAGGCAGTTCAACAAATGTGTCCACGACCGTCTGCACGTCTTCCGGTGTTGATTCGTCCTTAAACGAAAAGAACACTGCATGGCGGAGGACCTTGGCGGTTGTGTCTTTGGCGATCAATTTGCTTTCCTTTTCTGGTTCCATACCAGTCATTATCGATTCGGAGGTCGATGGCTCGGTCGAAGCGGGTGTATCTGTGGAGGTTTCGTTTCCGCAGCCCAAAATCGCAAGTAGCGATGCCATAACGCAGAATCGAAATAAAAGCGGTGTTCTGGGGGACAGGGCAATTGTAGTCATCGGCGGGGTTTCGTGATAACGGTTTAAATCTGGTGTGTTCAGTGGCGCGAATTCAATCGCCGTCCGTCATTCAAAGGGAATAAGCCAAACGGCGAATCTTGAATCCGCAACACATTAGTTGTTGGCTAAAACCTTCTTTGTTGCAGACGATATCCGTCTGAATCGAGATTTTAAAGTAACCGACAGCATGGAATGAAGACTGCCGGATAGGCCTTTTCCTATTCACCCTGTTTCCTCTGTTTAGTTCAGCCGGTAAAAACGTTACGAGTGTCAGAATTGGAGCAAAGTTTACATTCGCTACAAACCGATATCGATTACAGCAGACTGTGTTTTTCACACGGTCGGTTGCGTGATCGATGCCTCCATTTTGTCTGCGTCAGTGCTTCAGGCCGTTCTGAGGGCTGTGTGTTCGGCATCGATTGACCACCCGACAACTTTGCAAAGGTCTGGTTCGCATGTTCCGTCCGAACCTGCTCCGATGTCTGACATTTACGCTTCTGGCAGCCACCTGGTGTTCCACCGGTTTGGCTCAGTACCCTCACGGGAACTACCAGATGCCGGGAATTCAGATGCCGCAGTCTCAATATCAGGCACCGATCATTGATTACAGCGTTGGCCAGAAACCAAAGTTGTGGGATGACCAACAGCCTGTCGAAAGGCTCTTGAGCAATGTGGCTCAGAGAAGCTGGCTGCGGTTTGAATATCTGCATTGGACGCTTGCTAGGCCTGGTGCGATGCCGATTGGGGCAAATGTTACTGGCTCGGTCAACCCGCAGACAGTATTCGATAACCTCAATGGCGGCGTTTCTGCCGGTGTTGGAGTTACTCCAGGACTTGGCAACATCGGCCTCGATGATACATCGGGTGTTCGAGGAACGTGGGGGCTGGATCTGGCGGATGCAGAGTTCGAACTGGAATTCTTCGGTACAGAGCAAAACAGTGATGGCTTTTCGTTTTCGAATCTTGCACTTGGCAGAGCTGTCGGTCTTGAATCGCAGGGAACCGCAAGCCGTCCGAACATTGTGACACCGTTGTTGAACAATGGAGCAATTTCGACAGCGGATGCTGCGAACTATCTGATTTACGATGACAGCTTTTCAGTTGAGCTCAGCAGCCGAATGTGGGGAGCTGAAGCAATGCTGATGTCAAAGACTTATATTCCAGGTGACGTCCTGCAGTTTCAGTGGCTTGGCGGTTTCCGATATGTTGCTTACAACGAACAGTACAGTCATACAGGAGTGTTTAACAACGGTGGTTTAGCGGCTACGAATTCTGTGTCGCGAATCGGTGCGAACACCGCGAACAACATGTATGGTCCGGAAGTTGGTGCTCGAGCATCGATAGAGACGCGCTGGATTTCGTTCAGTGCAACGCCTCGCGTAGCATTCACTTTGAACGATTACACCGGCGAAACGTTTTCTGGACCATTGAACGGCATGGCTGACGGATTCAGCAGCCGGCTTTCCGGATCGGGAGTCGATTTCACGCCGATCTTGCAGGTGAGCCTGACTGGCGAAATTCACGTCACGCCGAATTTCTCTATCTTCGGCGGTTACGACTTCATGTGGATCTACCGCATGACCCGCCCGTTCAACAACATTGTGTATAACAGTGTTGATGGTGTTGGCGGAGCATTCGAACCTTCGATTGAACAAGCCATAGATCTTGAAAGCTTTTATACTCGAGGCCTGACAGCGGGTTTTATCTTACGCTACTAAAAGCGGTTTGCCTGAATCGTTCCAGTATCAGTTAATTGACATACCAGAAGCCCGGCTTTCCATGAAAGCCGGGCTTCTTTTTTCTTGGATTGCCAACGCGTTGCAGTGTAAGTGGCGTGCCCCTGTTCTCAGTACCACGGTTATGAGAGTCAGTTTGGGTTAAGGCTGACCGCAGGTGTGGGGCAGTTTTCTGCTTCTGGAGCGCACGCGAAAGAAGCAGAAAACTGCCGCGCGAATTCGACAGGAGTCTGATCGCCAAGTGAACTGTGCGGCCGCCGCTGATTGTAGCAGTCTCGCCACGTTGAGATCACCTGACGAGCTTCGGCAAGACTCCAGAATAA
>JBDNFN010000328.1:0-12162 GCA_041689795.1 Fuerstiella sp.
CGAGTGGACGATCTTTCAGAACCTGTCGACGGCAAAGATGGCTTCCGTGCTAATACAACTTGCTGGCAAAGTGTCGCTGGCGAAATTCCAGAAAAGCAAACGCGGACCCAAACGCCAGCAACCCCAACGCAAGTACTCCGTCAACGGACAACACGTCGCCACGGCAAAGCTACTCGCCAGAAGAAACACCTAAAAACTCACCTTCAAAGGGCTGGCTGTAATGGCCTGTATGGTTTTCGTCAGTTTTGATTGCGACAGATACGATGTCATCAATCGCCACAGTTGTTGGCACAAGTCCACTGTCGTCAATTACAAGAGATGGGCCAACAAGCTCGACATCATCAATCACGACAGAGGAGACCGTTTCCAAGATCGGTGCTTCGGGTTCAGGAGCCTCTTCAGTGAATTCTGCCTCACATGCAGCAATTGGATTATCCAACTCCGCTGGTGCTTCAACTGGAACACCAACAGAAACCGGGGCTGCGGGGGCAAGTGGTTCGCCGCGTAAGACCTGTTCGTCAACGTCCACCGTTTCAGGCACAGAAGATGTTTCGTCATGGAACAGTGGGATTGGATCATCGGCCAACTGAGGATAATTTACGTCTGTGTCTTCAGTTGCGTCCTGAAGTCCAGAAACGTCCTCGTGTTGAATTCGTTTAGGCTCTGGGGCTGTACAGTTCTCGCTTCTGTCTTCTGAAGAACCGTGGTCGCCAGTAAGTTCTCTTACTTTGTATACTCCGTCGCGAAATCGAATTTCTTCTACGTCTGCCACGAAATCCGTGCAGTCGCGATGTTTAACGGCGATGATCCCGAAACCGCATTGTGCGATCGAATAGTCTGCTCTATTTCCGCCCCAGCAATTGTGCTCAGCATCGTGTCCCGGTTCTGCATTGTCTGCACGTTTTCCGTCGCAGGGAGTCAGTAGGTCGATTGCGTTCGTTTCGTGCGGCGTATTGTGTCCTGCCAGAGAATGCGATGCTTCGCTTCTATCTCCGCCGCATTTGTGAGTCTGACCGTGGCTAAAAGCCGAAACGGCGTCACAGCCATCAGTGCCATGCGAAAAGTTGACAGCTTCGCAATTCATCGGTGAAGCTGACATCAGAACAAGTGGTTCGAGAACTTCGATATTGAGGTTTCGGTTCTGCAGCTTAGTCAAGGAGAAATGCCTTTTGTTGAGAAAATCGACCCCGGTTTGATTCATTTGATTGAAGGAATATTGCAATGCTGGTCAGGTGGCGGCCGGTTGATGTTCAACGTTGTCTGGAATGAAGGCCGGTTTGATTTACAACTGCCGCTTCAGCCGCATTGCCACCGTTTACGATGGTTGGCGAAAGCCGATCTGCTCGGCAATATCCAGCAGGTTCCGCGAGGTCAGGAATTCGTTGTCGTTGTTGTTTGTGATTTGTTGTTCAACCTTCGACGTGAATTCAATCTGAGCTGTGCAGCGATCATCTTCGTCCAGCCATTCCTGAACGTAACCATCGTCGTTGACAGAACGATAGCCGAGACTCCAGACGATGCTTAAGAGTTCTTCGGACGAAGCAAATTCCCGCCCTGTTTGTTTTCGAAGTTTCTTCAACGCGTCAAGAAACGCATTTTCGACTTCGCTCAGTTCCATTTGTTCCTGAGCACTCGTGGCCAACGATGAACGTCGTTCGTTTCTTTCCGCACGTTCGTCAGCCTCGCGACGGCGACGGTCGATTGGCAAGCCGGAAATGACTGTTGGAGTGTCTTCGATCGGTCGGCAATAATGCAGTTGGCTGAGCACGTCCAGTACATCCTGGCATGATGGGTGCGTCACATCGTTTTGTTTCTGGAACTGTGTCATCGCAAGAATGAACAGGCGAGATGCGTCGGCGGCTGACATTGTGTCGCCATCAATGCGACGGTAACCAAGATCGCAAACAACACTCAGAACCTGAGCTGGCGATAACTTGCCCTGGCCAGCTTTCTGCCGATATGCACTCAAAGCACGCATAAGTTCGACAGCGTCTGGCGAGTACACTCGTTTTGCGAGAAATGGATTGCGCGACTCATTTTCTTTGACATTGGACATACGAAACGGTCTCCGTCGCGATTGGATGTACTGCGAACAGTCCGGCGTCTCGCAGAAAACGAAAGCTCAGACAGAAAGTTGGCTAGCAATGCGTGGAACTTAGGTTGCAATTTCGAAGGACGATATTATTTTGCCCCAATGCCGGGTAGCAAATCGGGCGTTGGATCTAATTTTCCCAGCTGTCCGGGATAGATGGCCCGTGTATCCGATCAGTGGCGTAAAACGAGCGGATGTCGGCGTCGCTTTGACGGTATACAGCAGTAGCGACTAAGGCAGTTGCAGGCGGAATTCACAGCGCCTTACGGGGCCAGCCAATATTAAGCAGCTATCGGGAATCGCGTTCAATGGCAGCAGCGATGTCGTCGCTGCCCCGGGTGCATTAAGGCGGTTTGCGTGGGCCTGTAAATGCAAAAAGCCCGCAGCTTTCGAAGCGGGCTTTGAGAAATTTTTCGACGTCTGGTTTCAGACGGGTTAGCCACCGAATTTTCGGATGACTCGTTCGGTTCGCTGTCGAGGAACGTGTGCCTCAAAGCCTTCGATGCGGTATTCAGGAAGCACCGTGTTGATTCGCATTTCAATATTGGTTAGTTCACCACCCTGGTCGAGCCGTACAAAAGTGATAGCTCGGCCATTTTCGGCGGACGACAAACGGCCGGTTCGGCCCACGCGATGTACATAGTCATCGCAGTATTCAGGGATGTCGTAATTGATGATGTGCGAAATTCCGCTGATGTCGATACCACGTCCAACGACGTCTGTAGCGATCAGCAATCGCAACTTACCCGCTCGCAGGTCGCTGATCACGCGATCTCGTTTGCGTTGTGGCAGGTCACCATGAATCGCGGCAATTCGGTTTGACTTAAGTCGGCGAGAAAATTCTTCGTGCAGTTTATCGGCACCGCGTTTTGTTCGAGTAAACACGATGGCCTGAGCTGGTTTTTCCTGTGCGAGAACTCGCAGCAGCGTTGATCGTTTTCGATCTTCGTCCACGGTGATGTAATACTGTTCGATAGTATCAACAACAACGTTGGCTTCTGACAGGTCTACCATTTGAGGGTTCCGCATGTAGCCTCGAGCCAGTTTTTCAACCGGTGGCGGCATGGTTGCGGACAACAACAACGTCTGACGTTTTTCCGGACACTGTCGCAGAATGCGTTCTATGTCTGGTCGGAAACCGATATCCAGCATTCGATCCGCTTCGTCCAGCACGACGACTTTCAGCTTATCCAGTTTCAAAGCACCTCGGCGAAGCAGGTCAATGACTCGTCCGGGAGTGCCAATGATGGCCTGAGATCCCTGTTCCAGTTCTCGGATCTGCTGGTGAATCGGACGCCCGCCAACACCAAGCCCGAGGCGAATTCGCCCGGAACATAGTTTCTTGGATTCCACCATCAGCTGTTCGCTTAGTTCTCTGGTTGGTGCCAGAACCAGAATCTGAATGGATGGATCAGTAAGGTCGACGCGTTCCAGTGATGGAAGCATGAAGGCGGCCGTTTTGCCGGTGCCCGTCCGAGCCTGTCCGATGCAGTCTCGGCCTGTAAGTGCGACCGGAATAAATTCTGCCTGAATCGGGCTTGGTGTTTTGTAGCCCGCTTTCGATAGTGTGGTCAGCGTTTTGGGGTTCAGCCCAAGTTTGGCAAAGGTCGTGTCTGAAAGTTGTTGCAAAACAGATTCCGTATCATCAAGGTAAAAGCGGAGCCGGCAGGTTTGCCACTTTGCAGACGAGCTATCCGTGCGAGAGCACTGTGAGCTCTGGCAAGTCGCAAGGCTGCGTAAATTCGCAGAGAAGAAGGATGCTTTAGCGAGCAATCCTGGGTCCCACGCGGTGAGAGAAACTGAACGGGCATCATCGCCCACCTCTTAAAAAAAAGGCTCCGGTTGCCGTAGAGTCTAATCTTCTAATTGTTTTCGTCAATCAGTACTTAGGCGACTGGACGGTTTGTCTTCGTTTTTCCAGTTGCAACGCGTCATAACTCGCAATTTCACAATGTTGGTCCCAGTTCATTCAGGACGCAATCGCTGAGCTGACATCATTCACTGGCTCCGAATGTTTCAGAAAACCTTGCGGTTTCCCTTAACGAATAGCCCCCCGAGTGCTCAGCGTGCCGTTACACGCGTTACAGTATACATGCCCCGAGGGGTAATGCAGGCGATTGCACTCGTGATCGAAAATCGATGATATACAAAGAAAACTGAAGTTTATGCTGGCAGCTGGTCCTCGAATCACGTGCAGATCGGTTCGGGTGATGCCTTCATTTCTGCGAAGTTGTCATCAAAGCTGTGAGTGTGCCGTCATTTTTGAATCAGCAAAACGCAAAACGTCACCCGGAAACCTATGCTAGCCAGGAATAAAACAACTACATATCGTTGCGGCTTTTGTCGTGAATGTCTGGTCACTGTTGAATTCAGTGTCCCGGACATTCTGCGAAGCTGTTTCCTGTTGCGCCCCTACCAATGTCCACATTGCTTTCATTCTTTCCTTCGTCCGTTTATCTGGATCGGTCGATTACCGCTGATTGGTCGCGTTTTTCTGAACGCCGGGACCTCACAACCGGCAGCTCAGCCCGGCGTTTTCCCAACTCGTGAAGGTGATATTGGCGGACCGTTTACTCGGCGAATTGCAGAATTCGGCAGGTGGGTTCAACGCTGCGAAAAAAAAATCGCGCAGGGCTTCGTGGCAATCTTTGGCGGAATCTGGAGCATTGTATGGTTCATTCCAGGGCGACTTTTAGGCAAGAAAAAACGCCGTCGCACAAAGAACAGGTTCTTGAAACCGCAGCGATAGGCAAGCTGCTGTTGGCCACTTCACCAATCCCGAACTGCAATGTACCGTTGAAACAGCAACCGAAACGCGGGTGAGAAACTGTCAGGATCGGAATCGAGTTGGCTGCAGAGTTGAGCGACCGTTAGCCATTTTGTATCGGCAATCTCCAGCGGATCAACATGCAATGCTGCGTCCGATTCAGTGACAAACAGTGCGGTGAATTCATTCGACGTTTCCGGGCACGCGTCAACTCGAATCACAAGCGTTAGCGGTGCGGTAATGCCCAGTTCTTCGAACAGTTCACGCTCAGCAGATTCGGCATACCCTTCTCCGCTGCTGACGTGTCCCGAGGCAGAAGATGTCCAGACAGAAGGGAACTCTTCTTTAGTTGCCGTTCTGAGATGAATCAGCATGCGACCATCGGAACGAAACAGAAAAATGTGTGCAGCGCGGTGGAGCAGTTTCAGGCGATGAACGTCCGATCGTGTTCTGACTTCGATGACACGATTGCGTTCGTCAACAACGTCAAACAATTCTTCACCATCGGAAGCGCTCATGTCACTTTGCCGTTTGCCGGTCTGCATCAGAGATTTGGAAGCTTGATTGTATTTCGAATGGCTTTCGGGTCCCACAAACGGTCGCCCACGACAAACCCAAAGCCTCCGGCTTTTTCAGACTGAGCTCTGCGAGCCCACGGTGTGCCTGGATGTTCTTTGATGACGACGTCCAAAAGGTCGAACGCTTTTTTCTCTTCGGTAGCCACCATTGTGATGTACTCGCTGCGTTCCATCTTCAGCTGAAACGCGTTTTTTAGTCGAGCAAACTGCTCCTCATTCGGAACCATGTTACTTTGACTGTTTCGCCAGAAGTTCCACTCGTTGGCCATCGGATCTTGGGGGGCCGGCATGTTGTTGGCGTGAGCGTCCATTGTTAGCAGGAACTGATACAGCCGCAGTCGGAAAATGTGCAGCTGAGCATACGCGAGATCATATCCGGCTCGCCAGCGTTGCGATGCTTCCTGAGCTCGCAGGGGCTTAACATCTTCCAGCAATCCAAGGCCTTCATTCACCAGCATCATGGCTTTGACGGCTTTTTGAACCTGCTTCAATGCTTCTTCCTGAAACGGACCAGGTAGCAACGGATAGTGTTCGTCGCGAATGTTCAATTCCGGGTCGTGACTTTCAAACAGCACTTTGTTACTGGATGGATTCAATCTGGCAATTACGTTCCACAACGTCTGCCGAAACGGACTTGTGGCTCGCTGTTCAAAATACTCACGCCGAGACAGCAGTAGTGGCGTGTATTCTCGCAGGGCCAAAAAGTCGTACTTGCGTTTGTCATTTGCACCAGCACCGACCAGAGTTTCTTCTTCGCCGGGTAGCACAAAGAAAATTCCGCCCGATTCCTTGGCCATGCGCACCTGTTCGTACGGTCCAAAGCCTGCCGACTGAGCATCCCAGCGAGCTTCAAGTCCGTCCCATTGCAGACATTCCGGGAAGGCCGTTTCCGGACCACGACGAATTCTCAGCCAGAAGTCTTCCTTGATGTCTTTGGCTTTGTCTTCGTATGTCCAGCGTTGTCGGGCATAAGGATAGCCGAACATGCTTTCTCGCCCCATCACGTAGATCGGGGCCTTTGCAGACTTCGCTGCAAGGATGGCTTCTTCCACCGAATCGCCGTCGTCGCCGGATTCGTCCGACACCACAATCACGGCCAGCTTGCGTTTGCCCTGAATGGCCATTCGCGTGTATTTCTTGATGATCAAACCGATCGATCCGCACATGTTTTCTTCGCCGGATGGATCTTCCTGAACTTTGTCAATGGCCGCCATTACCAGTTCCGGGTCAGCGGTTGGTCGAGGCGTGTGTTCGTGAATTTCTTTGCCGTAACTGGCGACAACTGTCAGCAACAATTCGCTGCCTCGACGCAGATCCTTGTCCTGTGACGCGGCGATGCCCAGTTCCTGATACACACGCAGATAGTTTTCGCGAATCTCTTTGCGATCGTCGACCAGACTGCCGGATTCGTCGAACAACCAGATTACAGTAACTTTTTGCTGACGCATCATGCGGATGATTTCCTGCGAAATAATCCCCATGGCGGCTCCGTAGCCTTCAACCATTGAACCTACTTCGCCGGTGATTTCGCCTTCACCCAATTCGGCAGCCATCACTTCGTCACTCATCTGCATGGCTTCCACGCGAGGAGCATCGACGGTGGCTTCATTCAGCACTTTTGCTTTCTGAACGTCAACCGGAGTGGATACTGGCTGGCTGGCTGCGCCGATGGCGGTGGATGGTGTTCCGCCCGCGATTACGTTTAACGTTTCAGCTGGCTTGGTATCGAGTTCCAGCTTCTGTTCAATTTCTTCCTTAGGGAGGTCTTCGCTGAAGATCGACTCCAAAAGAATATCCGGACCGCCCGCGTCGATCACCAATGGGATCATCATCAACGCCAGCAGCACCACCACATGAACCAGCAGAGACACGACGATTGACGGCACGTTTTTTAGAAAATCCTGCATCTCATTGCCTCAAGCAAAACAGATGTACGTTGCGGAACGAACGGGGAATCCGTTCTGAAAAACCTAATATGACGCGGAATGATGCAAAAAGCTACGAATTGCCAGCAAACAGCCACGAAACACTGAACGTGCTTCCAGCATGCCTGCATGACAGGTATGCCCTTAAAACAAACCCCGCCAAACGCAGAGCACCCACTCAAAATTAGTCTAGTTCACGGTTGAATGGCTTTGTTCCTGAAATCAAACATCGCCGCCGTTCACCGCGAGAGCCCAGTGTTAATTTTACGCATCGAAAACGGGATTCTGTTCGACAGGTATTTCGTTTTTCCTCGCTAATTACCCAGATTTAGCAGTCGTAATGCGGTTAGTTTGTTCACCGCCGCCCGCGTTGCTGGCTTCTCGTGACAATGCCATAAATCACCAAGGTAAACTAGAGGATTTTGCTAATCAACTAAGCTGTCTCCTGCTCTTAATTGCATTTGACGAACAATGAATGCACGCCGAAGGCCGGACAAAATTGTGGCACTGCCTGCAACAATCGACAGCGTTGCCATTGCGATAAGTGCTTCTGTGCAATACGTTTCAGGCATTCGCCATTCAATTTGAAGGCTAACCTCCGATCAGTTTACGGCATGATGCCCGATTTTTTTTCATCAAGGACGACACACGCTGATCTTCTAAACGGAAGGTCACGCTGTTTGCTGCTAGGCGCGAAAGGTGCCGGCATGACGGCACTCGCCGATATTTTGATCGATGCCGGAAACACCGTGATCGGGATGGACAAAAACGTTGCTGACGACGACTTTCGTCCGGCCGTTGATTCTAACGCAAAGTTTCCCGTGCTGCCCTGGTCTTCCGCACCCGTGCCTGCAGGTCAGTTGGACTTGTGTATCATAAGTGCGGCCGTTCCACGAAACGACGCGGTGCCGGCCATGGTGCTGGCCGCGGGCGTGCCGTTAATTTCTTTGCACGAATGCCTAGGAACGGTCTTTTCAAAAACTCAACAAATCTGCGTTGCCGGTACGCATGGCAAAAGTACCACAACGGCCATGCTGTCATGGAAATGGAACAGAATCTGTACCGCCCTGGCTTTTTTGTAGGTGCTGAACAGGTTAATTTTGGATGCTCCGGCCGATTTACCGGTACAGATTGGGCGGTGCTGGAAAGCTGCGAGTTTCTGCAGTCATTTCGCCATCTGCAGCCTGAAATTGCGGTGTTGACGGGAATTGAACGAGATCATTTTGATTGCTTTCCAGAGCAGCAATCCGAAGACAAAGCGTTTCGCCGGTTTGCTAGTTTGGTACCGCAGAATGGCTCTGTCATCATTCGAAAAGACTGCGTTCGCAGCCGTGAAATTGTGGCCAATCTGGCTGGGCGAGTTTCCACGTTTTGCATTTATGACGGCGGTGTAGCTGGTGAGAACTCGGTTCCGGCCAATTCGCCGAACCTGTCCACCGCCGATTTTGTGGCCAGTCACGTCACGCATTACGGCACAACGTCAACGTTTCGTTGCTCTCACAACGGCAAATACTCGGTTGTACGCCTTGGCGTTCCTGGTCGTCACAACGTGCAAAATGCTGTCGCGGCAATCGCGGGAGCGGTCAGCGCGGGCATTTCGCTGCATGCCAGTTGTCAGGCACTCGCATCGTTTTCAGGAATTTGCCGACGTTTTGAGAATCGAGGCCAGTATAACGGTATCACACTGATCGATGATTATGCTCATCACCCAACGGCTATTCGAGAAACGATTGCGACAGCTCGCCAAGCCTTTCCCGGCCGGCGAATTCTGGTAGCGTTCGAGCCTCATCAGTTGATTCGCACCGAGTCTCTGTTTCCACAGTTTGTGGAATCGTTGAGTGCCGCGGACGAAGTTTTGTTACTGCCTGTTTTTCCTGCTCGAGAAAAAGCGACTCATTTTGAGTGTTGTCGAGCCAGTGGCCGCATCGTAAAAGAACTAAACCGCAACGGAGTCAGAGCTTTCCTGTTTGCTAATCTTGACCAGATTGTTTCCAGAGTAGACCATTCCGGCAGACCTTCAGACATCTTCCTTACCATGGGAGCCGGCAGGACCAACGTAATCCATGACCACTTCAATAGACGACTTCAACGAAATTTTGTCGCGTGACGAATCGCTCGCGGGGCACACCTGGCTGAAAATCGGCGGCACAGCGGAGCGGTTCTACACTCCTAATTCGCGCGATCAATTGTTATCACTGATTCAATGCTGCGTCGCGAACAGCATTCCCGTGCGAATTCTCGGAGGCGGTTCAAACCTGCTGGTGACCGACGGAGGCGTGACCGGCGCCGTGATTCAGGTTAGAGAACCATTGCTGGGTTCTATCAGCGTTTTGGGATCGATCGTCACTGCGGAAGGTGGCGCGTTTCTGTCTCACGTGATTTCTGAATCCGTGCGTTCCGACTTGTCCGGACTGGAAAACCTTGTCGGCATTCCTGGCACAATCGGCGGTGCTGTTATTGGAAACGCAGGCGGGCGACACGGTGACATTGGCGAATTTGTGCGAAAGGTCGAAGTCGTAACGCATGCTGGCGAGGTTGTTGAACGCAGCGGCGATGAGCTCACGTTTTCATACCGATTCAGCAGCATTACCGATCTGTTGGTGTTGTCTGTGACACTGGAACTCAGGCCGGACGAATCCGAAGGCCTAACGGAACGGATGAAGAAAATCTGGATCATGAAGCGAGCCACTCAACCGCTGGCTGATCAATCGGCGGGCTGTATTTTTCGCAACCCACGCGGCCTCAGCGCCGGAGCACTTATTGAACAATGTGGCCTGAAGGATCTGTCCGTCGGCAATGCACGAATCAGTGATCGCCACGCCAACTTTGTGGTAACAGATGCCGGAGCGACAAGCGGTGAAGTCGAATCGCTTGTGGAAAAAGTCCAGGCTGCCGTCTCAGAAAAATTTGGAGTCGATCTGGAACTGGAAATCTGTAAGTGGTAAGCCGCCAGGCCGGTCAGCACGCTTCCCGGCCACCCGCATCGTGACAGGCAACTAATTCCCATGGTCGTCCTGCGACAACTCACATCGTCGCAGTACGACAACAACAGGTTCTAACTTTGAAAGTGAAGCCGTGAGTCCAACAAAAAAAGCACGTGAACTTGATATTTGTCTTGATGCTCAGGAACCTGGCTACCTGAACATGTGTATCCGCAGTGGGCAACAACTGATTACGTCCGGCCATGTCAGCAGCTTCAAGGGCGTGCTTGGCAAAGACGTTTCGGTCGAACAGGGCTACGAAGCAGCGAAGGATTGCGCGATGAAAATCCTGCGATCTGTTTATAACGCCCACGGCACATTGGATGGGCTTCGCGTAATCAAAGTTCTTGGTTGTGTATATTCAGCGCCAGACTTCACAGACCAGCATCTGGTCATCAACGGATGTTCAGATTTGCTTCACAAAATCTTCGGTAAAGATGGTGACGGCTATCACGCTCGCAGCGCTGTTGGTTTTGCGGCGTTACCGACTGGCGTTGCCGTGGAAATCGAAGCTATCTTTGAAGTGAAGGAATAGGCGGGTTAGGTTCGGCGTTCGCAGCGTTTATGCGAATGTTAAATATGTGAACAGGCCGGTCTGGTAGGCTGCGATTGATGACGTGACGGGCAAAGTTTTGTTGCTGCGACGATGGTGCATCCATGTCAGAACAGCCAGAACGGTAAGAGTGCCAGCCACTTTTGCCCGGACAAACAGCCAGATGTTTCCTTCACCGACGCGAAGCAGCCATTGGCCAACGGGGTTCTCTTCCATTGCTCCAATCGTGTCGCTAAACAGCACAATCAATGCCGTGTCATACATGGATACGGCGGCAATTAGTGACAGAAGCACGGGAAACCAGTTGCGTGTGAAAAACTTCATTATCAGGTTCCTTTTATCGGTTCCATGAACGGGCGCTCTCTGACCTGTTAAATCCTGCAAAAGCAACGGGCGTGCCAGGCAAACAAAAAGAAGTGCCTTGATCGATTAGCTGCGGAGGCGAATTCTATGATTCGCCATAGAAAACACGATTGATCAGCGGCCTGGGAATGGATTTGCCGAACTTATCAAAATCCTCCGGTATAGAGATTAATAGTGCGACTCGGCAAGCATTGATTGCACACGTGCCCAATCAAAAGGCACTACGGCAGGTTCAACCTGGCAGGCATTCGATATCGCCGAAAGACGGCAGGTTCGTGTCGCTACTCAAAAAACATGAATGGCAGATTCAGTGACGCCATCTGGCCTGAACGATTTCCCTAACCGGAAATGTTTGCCGAAAGTCGCATTGTTCGTCACTGCACGTCGCCCGTAAATTTTCACCAACGCAGAGTCTTTACGCCGTGAAGTCGTAGCGTGGCGAATGTGATGGATGTGCCGAATTCTCGCTGGAAAAGCTCAGCCAGAAAATTGCTGCAATCACTGATCGGGAAAATGCTATCGACGCGATGTTGCAGTTGCCGCAGCAGCAACCTAATGAAAGATGGCCTGCCGAAACAGACACCCCATCGCGGATGCCGCCAGAGTTGCAGTGACAGCACCCATGGCTCCGTACGGCGCGATAAGGATACGTGCTGCGGCGATCGCGATAGCCAATGCCAGCATGTCCGCTGTGATGTTGGCTCGTGGCTTATCCAGCGCCCAGAGTCCTGTGCCTGCTGCTATTCCAATGGCGTTTGCAAGCCAGCAGTTCCCGGTGGCTGAATCAGGAGTCTTCCTGTATGCCCCATTCTGACATTGGATGGTTGTCGTAGCTGTGATTTGCATCCGTCGGGGATGAAATCTGCGTGCTGTCGGTGAAAATCGCGATCTGGTTTGGCAGAA
>JBDNFN010000329.1:0-15639 GCA_041689795.1 Fuerstiella sp.
GAAACAGATTCTCAATGACGGCGCGCATCATGACGCTCACGGGACTGGCTTCGACAAAGCGTTCAAACGGGCCGTTGAGTAACATCCATGTCCCCCTCGTCAAAAATTTGCACGATCACGATCACGATCACGATCACGATCTCGATCTCGATCTCGATCAGCCCGCTATCTTCTCTCACCTCCGCCAATGCTCATACACCAGTTCCTAAATAACATTTTCACACCTTCAAAGGGCTGGGCATGAAGGGCTGATACTTGTTACAGCAGGATTCTCCGGAAGCCGACGATCGGAACGACACTGCTGCAACTGTGGTCTCGGATCGGTCCGGTTCCAGAACTCGCACTCGGCTTGGCCTTGTTCTGATCGCGTTGTCGGGAGTGTTTTGGTTTTCGCTGTTTGCCATTCCATTCACGCCGCTTACCGTAGGCCAGAAGGCGTTGCTGGGTGGTGCAGTTTTTTTAAGTGTGCAGATTCTTTGGTGGAGCGGTGCGGCATTGGCCGGCCCTCAGACCGTGCAGGCTATCACAGCGTGGTTTCGCAAATCGCGTCAACAGCGTGCGGACAGGTAGTCAGTGTTTATGGAAATCTGACTGAATTTTGTATCGTATCGCTTGCGCCGTTGCTGTTTTTAGTCGTGGCCTCGAGCGGCGCGTTTCGTTGGGTAAGCAATGATTTACCCGAGCCGAAGCCGTTCGTGAGACTTGGCAGTTTGCTTTAAGTCGGAAACTGGTTGCGGTCGTTGCTGATCAGCGTCAGTAGAAAACCGGAAACGGCCAGACCATCGCTGATGACTTCATGAGAACGTCCGCTGCTGGGCGAAGCCACGTCGACCAGAAGCAAGCGATCGCCATCCCGTGAAGCATGAGCCGTTACGTGCGATGATGATGTACGAGTAGCTTTGTTGATCCAGGCGGCAAGTTCGTCTGGTTTCAAAGTGCGGCCACGCCGAGACACCACGGTCATAAACCTGTCGTCTTCCGATATTTCGAACGTCAACGGGAAACGTCCTGACGTGTCCTTTTCGACCGTATCGTCGCCGATGCGCCTCAGTAGAAGGGGGATGGAACGTTCATCGGCCAGTGCAATCAATCGTTGGCTTACAAGTTCGTCGGCGACTCGAAACAGCACGGCCGCAACCGATGTACGCGGCCACCATCGTCTCAGCCAGTTCAGGTAAGCCGCTTCGGATGCAAACGTCGATAACTCGCCGCTGGATCGTCCCGCTCGGAACAACCGCCTGCTGTTGCTCATTTTCGGAAGGATGACGGTGGCGCCAATGTCTGTCGCACCGGCATTTGTCTGAGCAACATCCAGGCTGCGACATTGTGTTGGGTGCAGTTCGGTTTGTGCGTGGGTGGCCGGGTGTCGGATTTGATGCAGGTGTTCCCAAACATCCGTTGAACGAGATATTGTGCTGGCTGCAGAATATGTTCCCATCGTCTTCTGCGATGTTGTGGGTTGCGAAGCCGCATCGTGTGTTACTTCTTTGGGCTGCACGCGAATGCCAACGCCAAATTCAGGCCATGGAATGGCGACGGATCGTCCGTTGTCGCGAAAGACGTCAATGCCCACTTCTCCGGATGCTCCTCCGGATCCCGTCACCAGCAGGCAGCCTGCGACGCCACGGTCTGAGCGACTTGCCGACAGCAGACTGGCCGCTGTGCAGCGACCGACATCCACAACGTCACATCCGTTTTGCAGTACTGCCGAAACGACCCCGGCAAAAATATCTGTTGATCCCATGCGGCCATCGTAGCCGATGGCGATTTTCACGCTGGGTGATTTACCCGACTGTTGTTCGAACTCCGATGATTGGCCTGCCGCGTCAAGTCGACTGAGATTGGCCAGGTGCGTTGCGAAAATCGCCGCCAACTGAGCGCCTCGAAATCGATCAATGGCATTCAGATACGCACCGCGGACTCCAAAGCATGTGCGGCGAATTTCGTGCCCTGCCTGTTGGCGAGTCTGAAATGCCTGATTGTTGCGACCGTGCGTTGTGGCCTGATGGCTGTTCCAGATACATTCCGAGCAGGCGGTCCAGCCAGCTTTCAATCGAGCAAAATGGACGGCCTGTGAAATGGTTGCTGATTCCCCGGGGCAGCGATATGCCTGTCCGCTGTCTGACGAGATCAGAGGAAGTGTGGGAAAGCTGTCATTTGCAGTAAAATTTGGCACTCGACATCCTTGTCGAATTGAATCCATGTTTCAAAAACGGCGTCGCTGATTATCTTCCAGAATTCCTTTGGCGAACAGACCAGTTTGATTCCTGCAAACTTGTCAGCGATTGCTCGATCGCTATGAGACGTAACACGTTACAGCGTTTTGCGTTCACTTGCGTCTGTGAAACATGGCGTTTCGTGCGTTGCCTGCTGTTTCCCAATGGTCAGTGAGGGGCACGTATTTCTGTACGTGGCGTTTGTTCGGCTGGGGCAACAGCAGTGACTTTTTCGCCAAGCGATTCCGTTGCTGCGCACTTGTTTATTTAAGGGGATTCCAGCGTTTAAAAACACCGTGATATTCGGCAGGGAGGCCGTGTTCCGTAGTCTTCACGATCGATCTGAGGTAGATGCGGCATCGCAACCGATCGGCGACAGTAAGTTTCTGGCTGGTTCCAGGCTGCGGGTCCGCCTGCTCTGTTTTCGCTTAATCGTCACCTGCCGGTCGCTGGCGGTGTTGCTTCTTCTGTGCGTTTTCTTTCTTGGTTTTCAGTCGTCTTTGTTTAGCGCCTTTGCTGGGGGCCGTTGGTCGTCGCTTTACGGGCGGCGTAGCTACGGCAAGAATCATCTCGCGTAGACGGTCCATACAGTCCGTGATGTTGCGCCCCTGATCGCGGTATTTCTGACTCTGCAAAATCAGAACGCCGTCTTTCGTGAAGCGACTTTGATAGCGATCCAGGAATCTTTGTCGAACACCAGGCGGCATTGCGACCGATAGATGTGGATCCCAACGCATGACGGCCTTCGAATTCACCTTGTTCACATTTTGCCCACCCGGACCACCACTACGTGCAAACGAAAATTCAAGTTCCGTTTCGTCGATCTGGATGAAGTGGTTTACCGTCAGCATGATTATCTACTTGAGGTTGGCACAGAAAGGGCCCGTTCGCGTGCTTCTGCAACGTACAGTAACAGAAGCTCGGTGACACCCGCCATTTCAAAAGGTTCGCAGTGACGAACTCATAATTTCGGGTGTTCGCAGCACTGCGATTTCACAGGTCTTCTGCGAGAGACTCGAAATTCTGGCAAAACGGTGTGCACGCTGGAAGCGTGGGGCTCGTTGAAGTAGGGCACCGTGGTCTGGATCGCCGCGACGGTGACTGGTTTTTTGGAGCGGCGGGATTCGGGGACGGGCGGCGGCGATGGGGCGGACGGGCGCGTATTGTGTGTCGAATGGGCGAGTGGCGGACGAAGACCGCTGGACGCGATGATCGAACCGTCCGGGCTCGATCAAGCCTGCGATTTCATGCGAATCACACTGCCAGGCCGATTTCGGCGGTCTGCTGCTCGGCTGCGGACAACGCGTCCAGTGCCAGGCGACGCAGTCGTGACAGCACCGATAGAATCTTTTTCAGGTTCATGGTCAGGCAGGTCCAGCGCCATTCTGTCTCGACCTTCTCCAGACCCACGTGACGAAATTGACGCAGACCCAGAACTCCCTTCAACCACGCGAACGGTGTCTCGGCAATCGGAGATCGACGCGCGTATTGAGCCTTCGATTCAGGAGTCGCCATCCGCGTGGCCGCTCGCTCACGGACATCGGTGTGAGCGTCGCGGCGAATGTTTCGGACGCGACCGTCAGTACCCGTCGCCGGCTCGCCGTCCTTCTGCTTCTGCAGACACAACGCCACCAGCGGACACCCGTCGCAGTTCAGACTGCGGTAACGCACCCGCTCCACGCCGTTCCGGTTCTCGCGACTTTCGTACGGCAACTCGCGACCGCCAGGGCAGTGGTAAACGTTTCGCTCGGCGTCGTAGATGAAGTTCGATTTGTCGAGCTGCCCCAGGGAATTCCGCGGCAGCTGCTCCCACTGATCGGCGGGAACCGGTTGCGTCAGGTCATCTCGCAATGCCGGGCTGTCCGCCGCCGGCTCCATCGATTTCACCGGGACGACGGCGTTGATCTCACGTTCTTCCAGACCCGCCAGAATCGCGCCCGACGCGTTACCGCCGTCGGACAGAAAGTTCTCCGGAGCCGCACCACACAGCTCGGTCACGCGATCGACCGCCGGCAGCGCTTCGCCCGATTCGTTGACCACGTCCAGCACATTGGTATCCAGAATGATGCCGCTTTCGCCGTCGGTCAGACTGGTCGGTGTGTAGTTCGGAGCGAACCCGCCTGCCTTGTTGGGCATGACTTTGGACTGGGGATCCGTGGTCGGCACCTGAGCCGGTTTCTGCTTTGAATCGGTGCCGGACTGGCGACGTTCCTCGTCGCGCGTGCGGGCCACCTCGGTCAGTTCAGCGAGCTTCTTCCGACGTTCCTCCAGCGACTTGAGTCCCTTGGGCAGTTCGGTCCCCGCCCCGAATTCCGTGGTCGCCGCGTCTTCCAGAGCCGTGGCAGTCGCTTCAACGATGGCATCGATCTGAGCGTCGATGGCCGCCAGCTTCTTCTCAATCGATGGCGTCGTCAGCGTCGCATACCGACTGTTCGCCGCTTTGACGCAGCCAATGGCTGATGATTTCCATCCGCGTTGAAATGGTGATCGGCGCCGACATCCGAAACGGGTCCACGATAAACACGCCGTGCGTGCGAGTGGCATCGAAGCCGACCTCACCCAGCCGCACCATGCCCATCATCATCGCCTTGCGGCAGACCTGTTTGAAGAGGTCCTTCAGCGGTTCCTTGTTCGATGAGAAGAACGTGGCCAGCGTGGAGTAATCGGGCGTGCGGCCTTCCGCCAGCCACATGAAATCGAGATTGTGACCGCACGCATATTCGAGCGGGCGGCTGGTGCGAATGCGTCGCATCATGGCGTACAGCCAGATGCCGGCGAGGACTCGCGGATGAATCGGCGGCTGCCCGAGCCCACCACGTTTATACTTCGATTCCCACGGCGCCCACTCGAGCGTCCGCAGCGTTTCATCGAGCAGCCGGACTTCATGATCCTGAGGAATCATGTCATCCAGCGTGGGTTGAAAGAGCGTCCGCTGCTCCCTGACCACCACCGGCTGAGCCCATCGATACGTCGTCCCCATCGCATCCAACTCCCAAGATCAGCCTCAATTTCCGCATCCAGCCCCAGGATAGCGCGACCCCGGTTCGACATCCAGGTCAAATCGCTGGATTTACGGAATACTTCAACAGTCCCGTAAGCGACCGGGGATGAATGCGAATGAAGATTCTGTCGGCGAAACAATCGCTTGTTTCAAGTCTGCAACGGACATCGACGCATTCGGGCAACATCGCATTGGTCGCAAGTGAGGAAGGATGGGCCGGACTGCTTTTCCACGTAGGCGAGGCTCTCCGAGACTCGCAATTTCCCGTGTCTCGGAGAGACGCTGCTACGTGGTTGTATCGAATGAATTTGGTGGCGGCGCGACAAGGTGTGGGCAACTGACAGGTTGGAAGCCTGTCCCGCGTTTCCATGCGGACAGTTTTTTTCGGTCGATGTTTGGCTGGACGGCGGCTTGCCGCTGTTACGTTAAATGAGTCACGTTTGTGGTGATTCCCGCTGTTGCTGAGGCCAAGTCTGCCGGAGCGTCAAACGATACCATTTGTGCAGCTCGTTTAGCCGCCTGTTCCTGGCGTAAGTCGCGAATCATTCTGGCGACCATTACAGCAACACCAATCCCGCACAGAATCAGCAGAGGCATTTCGTAACGTAGCATGCCTTCCGTCTTCGAGAAGAATACTCCATCGGGCTTGATGCCAAACCCATTCTTCGCATGCAGAGTTGCAATGGCGTTGTTACACAAATGGAAGGCAATGGCCGGAAACAGACTGCGGCTGTGAACAGCCAGCAGTCCCAACACTAATCCAAGTAGTGCAGCGTTGAAAACCTGTTGCGGAATCATATGGACGATGCCGAACATCAGGCTGGAGACGATAACGGCCATTCCCAATCGGTTGCCTCGAGCAAGTCCGCTGAGGATGAAACCGCGAAACGCGATCTCTTCGCAAATAGCTGGAGTGACGGCAAACACGGTGATCAGCAACCAGGGAGACAGATCGGCCGACTGCAGCAGTTCGTTAATTCTTGCCAGCCCTTCCATTGGAGGTGGTGGCAGGAATCCTCGATCAACCATAAAGCTGCTTAGCTCAATGCTGATAGGGTGCGCAAGAAATGCGAGGCCGACGCCCATCGCCATAGAAGACCAAGACGGCATGCGCAAACGAAACGTGGCTCGCAGGCTTGTGGTTAGCAGCAGCCCCATAAAGATTGCCGGACAGGCGATCATGGTAAGTTGTTGGATGACGGTGGTGCGCATGATCTGGCGACCCGATTCGAGATCGCTGCCGCTGAGGTCCGGTTTCATATAGTTCATGGCGATGAACTGCAGAAACAGGATCATCACAAAACAGAAGCCCGCTTCCTGAGTGGCTGGCACTGGTTCCTTGTCGCGAGTCATGTTTGAGAACCACATTCGCAGGTCGAATTTTTCAGATTCTCGGAACAGCACGCCTTCACTGTTGTATAGATCAATCGCCCACCACAGTGCGAGCATGCTGTAGCCGATGCTGGAAATAAGTACGGGCACCGCGTAGCCGATCAGTTGCGAGTTCTGCGAAGTGGATAGTAACAGCCCTTTCAGTAACAGCGCGACGTTAACAACTGGTATGACGCTATATAGCGGCGTGATTTCAATTGACGGCGAAAGGCAGAACATCGTCAGGCCCATAATCACCATCAACAGCGGCGTCAGATAGTACTGACCTTCTTTGGTAGACTTGGCAAACGTCGCCAATGCCAGGCACAAAGCGCTGAACAACGCAGCTAGCGGAATCAGCAGAATGACAAGCCATACCAGCGAGCTCATTCCGGGTAGCTCAAGACTGACGGAACCCGAAAGACCGGCTCCCATCGCGGAAGCCATGTGTCGTCCCGTGAATCCCATGCTCAGCAGGTTCATGAGCGCAGTGCCGATGCTGAACATCAGGATTGTCAGAAACTTGCCCATCACCAGCTCAATTCGTCGAGCTGGACTGATCAGCAGTGTTTCCATCGTGCCGCGTTCTTTTTCGCCGGCGCCAAGGTCAATTGCCGGATAGAAGGCACCGGTCAATGCCATGATGACGATCATCGCGGGAAACAGTTTGCTCCAGATGTTTGCGGCAACCTCGTCGCGGCGAGCGACTTCAACCCATTCCAGTCGAGCTGGATATTGCAGATCTGCCCGTAAAGCCGCCTTTGCGAACGTGTTTGCTCGCAACGCGCCTTCCCAGTGAGTCAGCGCGCCTTGAACGTGAGCAAACGCAACGGCCGATTTGTCGTCGGCACTGTTGCGGATCACCTGTAGTGGACGCAGCGGGCCCTGCTCTGATCCTTCAGCCACACCGGCTTCGCTTTGCAGACGAGCAATAGAATCGGCGTAGCCATCGGGGACCATCACCAGAACCTGTATGCCGCTTTTGCTAAAGGAATCGCTAACCCGATCCTGAATTTCACGCAACTTCTTCTGGCGCTCATCACTGTCCGTCACGCCATCCAGTTCGGAGAAACTCGCAGCCAGCTTTCTGCCGTTTTCCAAAAGCTGTTCCGGTGACAGGCGACGTTTTGAACCTGACTGCACAGATGTTTCGTCCGTTTCCAGTGTGGGTAAATCCGTGATAATCTGCAGGCGAGCCGCGTCGTTGTGTCCGCCGGAAAACCAGCGTTCCATGATTCCGGATTCGTCCAGAAACACGGGGTCTGTGGGAAGTTCGTCGGCGTTCAGAACAACAACCGTGCGTTTCTGTTCGCTGAACGTCAGCATCATTTCCACGACGCCCAGCCCCAGCATCGGGTACAGCAGCACCGGAAGTATCGTGATCATGAACAGCGTACGACGATCTCGCAGCTGGTCACGCACTTCACGAAGAAAGATCAGTTTGACGTTCTTCCAGTTCATTGCTGTTGGCATTTATTGTTGAGGTGTCGACGTCGTTCGAGCTGTTTTTTGCGGTGTCAAACCTGTGAAGGCGACTTGCCCAATTTGTTGTCGTGTTGCTGTATGAGATCGAAGAAAAGTTCTTCCACGTCGGGCTGATCATGACGATCGGCCAGTTCGGCAAGCGTTCCTTCATCAAGAATTTTTCCGCGATGAATGACAGCAATTCTGTCGCAGAGTTTTTCGACTTCGCGCATGATGTGAGTCGAAAAGATGATGCACTTGCCCTGCTCCTTCAGCACCATCACGGCTTGCAGAACATTTCTGGCGACAAGCACATCCAGTCCGGAAGTCGGTTCGTCAAAGATAATCACTGGCGGATCATGTACGATGGTTCGCGCGATCGACACCTTTTGCTTCATGCCTGTCGACATCTTTGAACACAGGCGATCACGAATTTCGTGCATCTGCAGCATGTCGAAAATTTCGTTGATACGAGGCTGCAGCTTGTCTTCGGTAATGCCATACAGCCGCCCGAAATACTCAACCATTTCCCGACCTGTCATGCGGTCATAGATTCCTGTGTTGCACGACATGAAGCCAATGTTGCGGCGAACACCTTCGGCGTCGTGCATCACGTTGATGCCAGCGACTTCGGCAAAGCCACGAGTCGGTTTCAGCACCGTGCTAAGTATGCGCAAACAGGTGGTCTTCCCTGCACCGTTCGGTCCCAGCAAGCCATAAATTTCCCCCGGACGAACCTCAAACGAAACGTTGTCTAACGCTCGGAAGGTGCCGTTGAAGTCGTTGAATTCTTTGCAAAGGCCCTGAACTCGAATCATAATGAGCCACGAAAAAGCGGTGAGCGGTGTTTATTTAATTCACCACTACGCTAACACACGCATTCGAAGCTGGAGGAATTCAGTTGCAGCGTCTTGCTGGTTTAGCACCTTTTGGAGCGATTCTATGCATTTTGCGCACATCTTTCCGGATGCGACAAAAAACGCATTTCGAGCGGCCGCTTAATACAAGCAGTCGCTAAGCACTATTGAAGGATCGGTAAAACCGGTCCGGACGGTTGAGATACAACTTCATCGGCTTCGTCGATGTATTCGTAATAAACGTTGCGTTGGCGCGGAGTGTATCCGGCATTTCGAATGCAGCGGCGAATCGCTTCCAAAGACAGATGATGTACTGTGCCTGCCTGAGACACCACGTTTTCTTCAATCATCAAACTGCCCATGTCGTTGGCGCCAAACAGCAGAGCCAGTTGTCCGACCTTTTCACCCTGTGTAACCCATGACGACTGAATGTTCGGAATGTTGTCCAGATACAAACGTGTGACGGCCTGCGTCTTTAGGTATTCAAACGCACCGGCAGGCGGAATGTGGTCCATGTCTGTGTTGTCCGGCTGGAACGTCCAACTGATAAACGCGGTAAAGCCGCCCGTTTCGTCCTGCAGTTCGCGGACACGTTCCAGGTGTTCAATTCGTTCGGCCAGAGTTTCGACATGGCCGAACATCATGGTCGCTGTGGACTTGCCACCCAGGTTGTGCCACACGCGCATTACGTTCAGCCAGTCGTCGGTCAGCACCTTGCCACGAGTGATTTCTTTGCGAACCCGGTCTACCAGAATTTCACCACCGCCGCCGGGAATACTTCCCAGTCCAGCCGCCTTCAACCGCTGCAGTACTGTTTCCAGAGGTTGCTTTGCAATTTTTGTGAAGTGATGAATTTCCGGCGGGCTAAATCCGTGGATGTTCAGTTTTGGGAAATGCTGTTTAATGGTACGAAGCATGTCTTCGTACCATTCCATTGGCAGTTTCGGGTGCAGGCCTCCCTGCAGCAAAATCTGATCACCGCCAAGCTCGACTGTTTCTTCAATCTTCTGCAGCAGCGTTTCGATGGGCAGCACATAGACGTCCGGGTGATCCGGTGGTCTATAAAATGCGCAGAAGTGGCAGACAGCAGTACACGCGTTGGTGTAGTTTATGTTGCGGTCGATGTTATACGTGCGAAAAGGCTCGGGATGCAGTCGACGAGCAACCGCGTCGGCCGCGGCGCCGATGGCGGTTAAGTCGTGAGATTGCAGCAAAGCCACGCCTTCATCGCGAGTCAGGCGTTCTCCTGCGACGGCTTTATCGAGCACTGACGAAATCTGAAAAGACGAGGTTTGCATTTTTATTAACCAGATTGTGCCTGGAAGCTAGTTCGTGAAAAAGTCGCAGCCCGCTACGTTCGGCGGACGTCATCGTATAATGCAGATTTTGTGTCAGATATCGCTGAGCGAACTGTCTGCTGATGTTGAGTTTCGGAGCTTCGGCCATTGCGATCTCTCCAATGGCCGCCATTCCGCGATCGCGTGCTTCGTTTAATGCGTCCGCGACACCTGTTGTGTCGGAATTCTGATGCGCGACCCACATCGCGAACACAAACGGAAGTCCCGTCCATTCGTACCACATTTGCCCAAGGTCAATGACTTCCACGAATGATTCGGCCGGCGGATGCATGGCTCGATCACCAATCAGCAGCACGGCATCGGCCGTGCTGTCGGTTGTCAGGGATTCCATTGACAGAGGTTCAGATACCGGAAAAGCGCCATAGCGTTCTGCCAGGATGACCTTTGTCAGGGTAGCGCTGGTTCTCGAACCTTCATCCAGTGCCATCCGTCGCACGTCGCCCGGCGGCACCCGGCAATACAGCTTTACGCTTAAAACCGGCCCGCGAGCGGCAACACAGGCGTCTGAAATGATTTCATATCCGGGCCGACGGAAGTATTCGATGGACGGAATCAGGGCAACATCAAGATCATGATTTCCCAACGCATCCGCAAGACGACTCGGGTAGTCCAGTTCGATGGACGATCCGGGCAGCAGCTGATCGAGATCCTGAATCAGTGGCCGTGAGTTTAAATAACTGACGGCACCCAATCGGACGATGGCCGGATGATCATCTGGCATCACCGAATTCGACATAATTGTTTGCCTAAACATGATCTTCTCCGAATCTCACGAAACTGTGATCACTCGGATGTCCCTGAACTTTTTGCCGCATCCCAGCGGCGAAATTAGCGTCGGAACGCTTCCTGCGTCCAGTATAAACAGACAACAAGGGGACTCAACCTGTGATCGGCTGGAAGTCGAAAACCCTGCAATTAGCAAAGGATTTCGGCCAGTTTACTGGATTAGAATCCGAATTCCGTGGTACAGATTAACGGCCCGGCGAGAATGTTCGGCCGAACATCGGTTCTACTGAACCAATTTACGGCAAGTGCCGAATAGACCATTATTCCCTTCTTCCGCCCTGTTTTCGGGCGACTCGCCCTGAATGAAAGCCCTTGCGGCAGAAACACTTATGACGAATGCATCGGCACTAAATATCGCCCTGATCGGCTACGGAACCGTTGGGTCTGGTGTGGCCAGAATTTTGGCAACTCAGGGGGAAAGCCTCGCCGTTCGAGCCGGTCGCCCGATCAACCTGCGTCGAGTCGTCGTGCGAGATGCATCGAAGGCTCGCGAATATATGCCGGCCGGTACGGAAGTTTCGACGGACATCAACAGCGTTCTAAACGATGCTGATATTCAGTTGGTTGTGCAATTGGTGGGAGGCATTGATCCGGCTCACGATTACATGCAGAAATTTCTGCTGGCTGGCAAAGATATCGTCACGGCCAACAAAGCGCTGCTGTATCAGCACGGTGAATCATTGTTCCAGCTGGCCGCAAAACATGACCGAACAATTGGTTTCGAAGCGGCCGTGGCGGGCGGTATTCCAATTATATCTGCCGTGACTCAGGCTCTTACCGCTAATCAGATTCTGTCAATTGAAGCCATTCTTAACGGCACCAGCAACTTTATTCTGACGCAGATGCTTGATCACGATCAGACATACGACGATGTGCTGAAGGAAGCTCAGGCATTGGGCTACGCAGAAGCTGATCCGGCGATGGACGTTGATGGTACTGATGCGGCTCAAAAACTTTCGATTCTCACGCAGCTGGCTTTTTCAACACGCGTGCCACTGGAGTCGATTGTGCGTCAGGGTATTGACAGCCTTGAGCTATTGGATCTTCAGGTAGCTGCTGAACTGGGTTACAAAATCAAGCTGCTGGCAACGTCGCGGCTGCACGATGGTCGCCTGGAGATTTCCGTTCAACCAACTTTAATTCGTTCTGATCGTACGATTGCTCAAATAGACGGAGCGGACAATATCGTGGCCGTGGAAGGCGATGCCGTAGGACTGACAACGTTTAGCGGTGCAGGCGCCGGCCAGCTGCCAACTGCCTCGGCCGTGATGGCAGATATTATCGACTATGCCGTTGGACGCACAAAGCTTACCTTTCAGTCGATTCTGCGTTCCATGAAACAGCCCGCTGTTCCGATTCAGCCTCAGGAAGAACTCAGTCGCCGCTACTATCTTAGGTTTACTGTTGAAGACCGAGCTCACGTAGTAGCCGATATCGCCGATATTCTGGGCCGCCATGAAATCAGCATTTCTTCTATGCGGCAGGACGAGCCGTCCTGCGAAGCAACTGCTGCAACCGGCACTGCACGACTTGTGATTATGACGCACCAGACTACAGAAGGACGTCTTCGCGCGGCAGATTCTGAACTAACAAAACTGGCGTGCATTCAGGGGAAAAGTATTCGACTTCCTGTTGCCGACTAGAGCAATTTACAGAAACACGTGTCCGACTGTGGCTCGTGTCCGACTGTGGCTCGTGTCCGACTGTGGCTCGTGCAAAACAGCGATCATCGAACGAAATTCGTCGTTCGGTCCACCAGTGAGCGTAAGACGCTTAGACGAATCATCGAAAGCTTAATCATGGCCAAGTGCGATCAAGGCTATCTATGCGAAGTCTGCGGCGAAGAAGTCGAAAACATTCGCGAAAGCGATTTGTATCTTCGTTTTGTCACCGGACAGATTGATTCGCAGCAGTTGCTCGGAAGCCCCGAACGGCATTTGCTGTGCAACCCGGTGGTAGCTCAGTTTATTGTTGACGAAGGCTTTAAATCTATCGTTGTGGATGGCCCCTTTAATAAAGCAGAACTGGATGCGGATTACGTTGCCGAACAGGAACTGCTGCTGACAAAAGGCTGGCGTCGACTGCAGGAACTGTTCGAGATTTCTGCCACCACTCCTTTGGCCGATTATCCGCTGCCCGAATTCCGACTTGCTAAATAGCAGGCCATATGCGTTAGACGAAGAAACCGTGGCAGGTTTGCCCTGCCACGGTTTCGTTCTTCATTCGGAATTGCACTCGGTTAATCTCCTGCAGGATGTTGGCTGACGATTCACTACAACCACTTTCCGTGGTTAGCCAATAAATCCTGTCAGGACATCTCGCAGTCGGTGTCGAGCCGTGTGCAGACGACGCTTGATCGTTCCAATCGGACTGTCGAATTCAACGCTCATTTCCTTCAATGACTGTCCATCAAAGTAAAAGGCGATGAGCGTCTTTCGGTCCAGATCGCCAAGGCGATTAAGTCCGCTCCGCAACTGTTCAGCATCTTCCATCTGAATCAGTTCCGTTGAAGAAGTTTCCGGAGTCTGCTGCATGACTTCAAAAGAAGCGGGCTCACAGGCTGTTTCCGGAGGGCGTCGGACAGCTCGATTGATGGAAAGTCGTGCGGCAATCTGGCACAACCAACCAGCAAATGCAGCCGGTTCCTTCAGTTGAGACAGCTTGCGGTATGCTCGCAGAAAAACTTCCTGCACAACTTCATCGGCTTCAGCCGTGTTGCGCAATCGCTGCATAACGATCCCGTAAACTCGAGAATGAAGCTGTTCAACCAGGTCGCCAAAAGCATCTCGATCGCCGGCCTGAGCGCGAACGACTGTATCTTCAAGCGTGTCAGTTAAATCGGTGTTTGAAAAATTTGTGTTGATTAACATAGCAGTGGACATGATCTTCAGACTCCATGTCTGGAAAGGCGGCGTGGCCACCTTGAGTGAAACCGTAGAGAGAGTCCCAGCCGAGTTTCCGGAAGCCTCAACGATTGAGGACCCGGTTCGATAGGGAAACAGAACTTTGCAAAACAGAATCGATGCCGGGGCCATGCATGACTTGTCGTTGAAAACGACTTAGCAGGGCCAAAGCGCCAAAACCGCAGGACAACGCGACACGGAATCAAACTTCCGGTCAGCTGGCCTCGGTTTGCCGTTGAAGCAAATCAGATTTCATCAGATGTTGACGTGAACTGATTTTGTGCTTCAGCTAAGGCTAAACGCGGATCCGAGTAATAGTGCCGAAGTCGAATGTTGCGATGTCGACGAATCGAGCCACGGCTGCCGCCATGAACTTTGATGGTCGGAATACATCGCATGCATGGCTCTGGCCGAATGCCCCGGGCGTTTCGCCGCGGGCTTCTCGGACGGACGTTCTGCAAAGCGTACGGGACGACAGGCAGAACAACCACGCAACTCGACGCCGCATACAATCACAAGGCCGTTGCCCGTGGTGGTATTGATGGTCAGAGTATTTTGGATGTTTGTCAGCAGCATTGTTCTGCCTTCCTGTAGTAAGGTCCCGCCCCCGGAATGGGCATCTACGGTCCATGTCGTTGCGTCGCTCTCTACCGCGACGCTGATGGGCGAAAGAACTCTCAATCGCCGAACGTGGTTGTTTTTGGTGTGTCGTAGTTTTAGTACCACAAACACCGAATGAGATTCACCACTTTGGTTGACAAGGCAGGGTGAATGCCTTGGGTTATTTTGAGACCAAAATATACGACGTCCGAAATTGGACAAAGACTGTTACCACCGTATGACATCAAAAATGTCATTCCGGTTCGCTGTAGTTTATCCGGTTGTCCTCTTTTTTGTGAAAACTTCTTTCTCAAATTTGTAAGTCTCTATTTGATCATGGTTTGCGCATTACTGCGGGTTTTGAATAAATCAAAGGTTTGCCAATCAGACGCCGTAAATTCTGCTGTAAGTCCACGTTCAGCCATGAAAATTGGACACGTGGTCGCCACGCCCGCACCTGTCGTTAAGCAGAATTTGGTCCGTCAGTATCAGGCCTTGTACGTCCGATTCAGGCTGCGACGGCGGAACTCTGCACAGGGCGAGTGCGTTATAAAAAAAGGCGATTAGCTCGCACCATGGCCTGTTGCAGCGTGTCACACACGCTTATCCGCAGTCGTCAAACCCTGCCGAATCGTCGCATCCGACGAAAGCAGCCTGGTTAAGCCGTCACAAAGCTAAAAAACGAAGCCCCCGGGCTTTGAAAACCGAAATTCCACCGATAGACTTATTTTTCGCACACATATTGATGTCTGCGAATCCGCTCCTATAGCTCAATTGGTAGAGCAAATGACTCTTAATCATTAGGTTAAAGGTTCGATTCCTTTTGGGAGCATTCTGTAAGTTCAATCTAAGCAACGCTTTACGCCTCTGGCCAACATCAGGGGCGTTTTTCGTTTCCGGCCACTGTCAGCAAATATTTGTTTCCCAACAAGGGTTCCTTGATCGAATGGCGTTGTCCACGGGGATTTACGGGGATTTACGGGATTTTTGCAAGCGCTGCGATCGCCGCGTGGTAGATCCGCCTAGCCACCGTCATCAGTTTGAGAACCTTGGGACGCCGCTTGTTTTCTCGAGGTTCAACGC
>JBDNFN010000330.1:0-7321 GCA_041689795.1 Fuerstiella sp.
CTGCAAACCTCCGAAAAGGAAACACAGCTATAAACAAAGAGAGTGTGATACCTGTTTGCCGCCCCGGTCAAAGAGCGGCGAACCAATATTCGCTTGCTGAAACTCACAAACTCAAAATCTCAATCTAATTGTCAAAGATCAACTTTTAAAGTACCAAGTCCTTTAAGACTCAGTTCTTTTCTTCGCTGTGTTTTTCAGCGAGCGGGAACTATATCGAGGATCTGTTTCATGTCAAGGCTTCAGTCAACGTTATTTTTAACTTCTGAGTCGCTTCGTGACTGACGTGTTCCTGACATAGCCTCTGATGCACCCACTCGATCGAATAAACAATCGAGCGATAGCCACAATGATCGGGCGAACCGAAAGAAAACGAGAGGGAAAATCAGGCAAAACACCAACATCCACGGCAACAGCTTTTCCCGAGGTAATTGCAGCCCAAAATGCAGAAGCACGTAGCTGGATGTCGTCAGAAAAGCAGTCGCCCCATAATTGATGTACGTTGATCCCAAAAAATACCCCGCCGGTCGCTCTAACTTAAAGCAGCACTCGTCACAAACGGCATTCATCGAGAACATCCCCTTGAACAATCGCCCTCGACCGCAGGCCGGACACTTTAGCTGCAGCCCGCGAAATAACGCCTGAGCAAACGTGAGACGTCCAATGTCGTCCCGGTTTTCAACTCCATCATCGTTCATTGCACAAATACCGAAAGAGGATCCGTTTCCTGAAGACTCACAAACACTTTGGCCGTCGGAAATTTTCTCTGAATAACTTCTGCCAGCGACTCCACAGCAGGCCGTTCGCTGGAATAGTGGCCTAATAGAATAAGGTTAATGCCCTCTGCGCGAGCTTCAACTGCCGAATGAAACCGGGCTTCACCAGTGACGAACGTGTCGCAGCCCAGCCGAATTGAGTCCTGCATAAACCCGGCCGCCGCACCACAGGCAACTGCCACTCGGAAAACTGCTGCGTCTGCGGTTCCAGTGAACTGTAGATAGTCTGCACAGACGGCGGCTTTCACGGTGCTCAAGAATTCCGCCAGCAAGCCGCCTTTTTGCAGTATTCCCCAACGACCGCCGCCCAAAGCTGCGTCTTCCGGCAATGGGCGAATGGGTTTCACACTCTTCAGCCCAAACGATTCCGCCAGCTGCTGATTTATTCCGCCAGCTGCACTGTCAAAGCTGGTATGAGGGCTGTACACGGCGACTTTATTCTCAACAAGTCGCAGCAGCATACGTCCTTCGACGGTTGCATCGCATATTTTCTTGGCGCCGCGAAACAGCACGGGGTGATGCGTCACCACCATCTGCACATTTTTCCTGATCACTTCCTCCGCCACGTCCGGCGTCAACGTCAGGCACGTCAGAACATTCTGCACAACAGAATCGCGGCGGCCGACAAGCAGGCCCACGTTGTCCCAGTCTTCAGCCAAAGCCGGCGGGGCAACGCATTCGAGAAACGCAATCACATCTGAAACTGTCGACATCACCAATCCTACGTTATGATCAGGAATTCCTGCCTCAACAAAGTCCGGCACGAGAAACCGAATGAAGAGAGCGGCCTCAAAAATCCGCCACACATTCACGCGACCAAACGTTAATCACAGATATTCACTGGAACATACGGATCATGTCACTTCGCCTGGCAGTTGCAACCGAAGACTTCGGAACGCCGCTCAAGAAAGCCATTGCATTAGCAGCAACCTGTGAAGTTACAGGGCTACGCCTGAACTGCCGAACGGAAGTCAAAGCGGGCGACGCCACTGCAAGTGCGCTGCGTCAGATACTCCTCTACGTGCGAGAGCGCCAAATGAAGGTTGCCGGGCTGTTGTGCCCAACACGACACGCACTCTACGATCCGGAATACTTGGAACCACGACTGGATACGATCCGCAAGTCGATGTCGCTGGCCCGAAAACTCGACACACTCGAGATACTCATCCGCTGCGGACGCATCCCCAATTCTGATGCACGGCCGGAACCGCAAGCGTCCGCGAATACAGACATTGATGATCTGGCAAATCCGTTTTCCTTTGCTCCGACCGCATCAAAGGTCACCGAGAACACTCAGGCAAAAGAATTCGCACTACTCTGTGAAATCCTGAACGACCTCACTCAGCACGGAAACCACGTGGGCTGCACTCTTAACCTGCAACTGTCAACGTACGATCTCCCGTTGATTCAACGCCTGCTTTCTGAAGTCAAGGCCGGTCCTATAAACATCGCGTTCGACCCAGCCACGGCCGTGATGACGGCGGCGAACGTTGTCGGCACATTCCGCAACCTCTACAAAAAAGTCGGGTACGTGCGAGCTCGTGATGCAATTCGTGACATCGACGGGGCGGGTGTCGAAGTCGCTGTCGGCGATGGAGCTGTAGACTGGACGCAGCTGCTGCCCACATTACTAGAAGCCGATTATGCCGGCTGGATTTGTGTCGAAAGAACGGGCGGAGACGAACGCGCCGACGACGTGCGGCGAGGTGTTTCTGTGCTGAAAGACTTGATCCCGCTTTCTGGCGGTTGATAATTACTCAGAATCGGCACACGATAAACGAGCCCGCAACAGACGCTGCGCATTTTGAATCGGTCTCATCCAAATGAATAACTCTGCCCCCGCCATTATCGTTTTAGCAATCGCGGCTGCCGGCCTGACCGCAGCAGCACTGCTACCGAGTTCCCGCCCCGCCCCGGCAGTCGCCAAACCGCCCGTTGTCGAAACGCCCGCTAAACCCGTCGCAACCCCGCCAGAACCGCAAACCGTTGCAGCCAACCCCGCCACAACCTGCAACGCACTCGGCCTGCCCCGCCCCATAGTCAGCGACAAATCGGCGTTACACGACCCGGACATCATCGCCGCCATCAAAAACAAGGTGCCACCCCGCATTGCAGACAACCTCATGACAGCTGAGCCTGCATTAACAGACGCTGACGCCCAACGCATCAGCAACATGGTGTGGATTCCTGGCGGAGTGGCCGTCATGGGCAGCGACACCGGCACTCCCGACGAAGCTCCGCCGCACCCCATCGCCATCGATGGTTTCTGGATGGACGCCACAGAAGTCACCAACCGCCAGTTCAAAGAATTCGTGAATGCCACCCGCTACGTTACTCTGCCCCAACGCAAGCCGGAACTTCGCAGCATCCAGAAAGGTTCCGGCCTGGAAAACATTGCCATCCTCGAAGAATTCAACCAACCAGGTTCCATCTGCAGTCTGCAGCTGAACAGCCGCGACGACATCGATCCGGCCAAAGGAGCCTACAGCTGGTGGCAATATCTTCCCGGAGCTGATTGGAAGCATCCGGAAGGCCCCGACAGCAACATCGACAATCGCATGAACCACCCTGTCGTGCATGTCAGCTGGCCTGATGCTGTCGCCTATTGTGAATGGGCGGGCAAGCAGCTTCCAACAGAAGCGCAATGGGAATATGCAGCGCGAGCCGGAAAAGACGGAATGTTCTATCCGTGGGGCAACGTTCGCACTCCGGACGGCACGTGGAAGCAGAATATCTGGCAGGGAACTTTTCCTATCGAAGATTCGGCAGAAGACGGCTTCAAGACAACCGCTCCTGTGGCCGCGTTTGAAGCCAACGACTTTGGCCTGCACGATATGAGCGGCAACGTCTGGGAATGGTGCGCAGACTATTATCAACCGGAATACTACGCCATCAGCCCCGTCCGCAATCCACCCGGACCAGACAGCAGTTTCGATCCTCAGGAACCCGGCATTACAAAACGAGTCCAACGTGGCGGTAGCTTTATGTGCAGCGACCAATACTGTATCGGTTATCGAGTTTCCGCTCGCATGAAGGGCGAAGAAGATACCGGAGCCTTCCACACCGGCTTCCGCTGCGTGGTTGTTCCCAAATAATCCCTCCTAGACGCACATACAAACTACCCTACATAGTTTTTCCATAACTACACCAACCTCCTACCCCAAGGAACGCAATATCGCAACAAACCCGTTTGTGCGACTAACTGTCAGACAAATCCTTGTTGTGCGACCTAGATGAAAGCAGATACGACGCAACCATTCAGCCCCCACAACGCTGCCCCGCGACAGTTCTTTCGCTCGCTACATTTCTGGATTCCCGCGATCATCTGTGCGTTCGCTTTGGTTGCCATCCCCATCGCCTTTATCATCGGCGCCGTGATCGGCAATACACAAATCTACCGCAACTCGTCGAACCAACAGCAAACTCGAATCGAGGTTTTTCTTGCGCAGCATCCGCACTCTTTCGGTGGTCTCACCGTCGAGCATGCATCCAACGGGTGGGCGTATCCATTTGGCTCCGTTCCACAGCAATCCGACTACGACTTGTTGGCTGATGCTTTACACGAAATGTTCGGCGATGAATTGGGCGACCGCATGCTTGGGCCTGTGGATATTGAAACCGATCCGTAGCGCCGCCGGTCGCCTAAAAAAACCTTCCGTTGTGTGCCACAGATCAATGCAGCTCCAAACCGTTAACGGCGACCTCCTCGACCAAGACGTCGATGTGATCGTGAACGCTTGGAATCGCAACATTATCCCGTGGTGGCTGTTACTGCCGCAGGGCGTTTCGGGCGCGATCAAGAATCGCGGCGGCTATGCTCCGTTCCGCGAACTGGGCAAACTCGGCCCGATAACGCTCACCGGCGCTATCATCACCGGCGCTGGCATCACCGGCGCTGGCATCACCGGCGCTGGCATCACCGGCGCTGGCATCACCGGCGCTGGCATCACCGGCGCTGGCATCACCGGCGCTGGCATCACCGGCGCTGGCATCACCGGCGCTGGCAAACTCCCATTCAAATCCATCATTCACGTTGCTGGCATTAGCATGTGGTGGCGTTCATCTGAACAATCCATCCGTGATTCGGTTCGCAACGCGTTGGCGCTCGCGACCCAACACAACTTTCAATCCATTGCATTGCCGCTGATCGGTGCTGGCACTGGCGGCGGTTCGGCGGACGAAGTCCTCACGATGATTGAACATGAACTCTCAACTTGCGACTTTGACGGACTCGTACGCATCGTGCGTTTCCAACGCTAGTGGCACACAACATGGTTTCTAAGCAAGGTCGCGGATGTCGTCGTTGGAGAGTCTTTCGGTGGGCAACGGCAATCGCTTCGGTTGAGTTCCCTCTAATGCAAGCCCGCGATCGCCTTCGCTGTTTGGGCGACGGGCGTTGTACTGTGGAAACACTTTAGGACTCAACAAGGGTGATGTCATGGCGAAGCGAAAAAAAGTACGGTTGACCGAACTGGCTGTGCGGATCAGGGAAAACCTGCTGCTCAGCGGGAAGCGGCCGAGGACGGTCGAGATGTGTTTTTCGGCAGTGCGCGGGATGGCTCGGTATTATAGACAATCGCCGGATCAGTTGAGCGAGGACCATGTGCAGAAGCACCTGGTGTATCTGACCGATAAAAAAAAAGCGGCGACCAGCATGCTGCAACCGATCGTCAGTAGTCTGAATTTTTTCTAACGCGTCACGTGTCCGCGCGACTGGCCTTCGCGGCAGAACGTAAAACTGCCGAAGCCGCGCAGCAGAGGGGCCGAATGTTCGCCGCGTTGTGAACGGCGGAAGTCGGCGTCGCTGTCTTTGGTGGCACGTTGCACTTCATAAAGTCGCGTGATGATGGCCAGCGCATAGTGAGCTTGTGCGGCTTCCATTTCGCGAGCTTTGTGCCAGTAGCGGCGCGTGTGTGCTCAACAGGCGATCTCGGTAATGTCGCCGCCGGATTGAAGATAGATTCCGTCGTAGCCACCGTACGCATCGGCCTGCAGATAGCCGCTGAAGCTCTTTAGAAAGTTCTGCGGCTTGGCACGTTCGCGTCATTCGGTGAAGTCGTAAACTTCGTATGGATGATCTTTGTCGCCCAGATACGCCCAAAACCTGGCCGTTCGCGTCCACCGAATCGACGTGTCGATCAGCGTGTTGTCCGTGTGAATGATTTCCGACTGCAGCACCCGCTGTTTCATAAGGGCGTACAGCGGACCAACCACGTCAGCAACGGCCGCCATCCAGTCGTAGATTGTGCTGCGACGACCGGCATTGCACGCCACCTCGAGCTGCCGCTCCAGATTCGGAACTCGCTCCCGTTGGTCGCCGTGCGCAATTTCGGAAAATCTTCCAGTCGATAGCCCGGCAGATGATCGCCGAATTTGCCGACCACCATGACGGCCAGAAGACCAGATACTGCCAGGCATTTCCCGATCGACTAAGGCGGCTTCGGAGCCGTCAGTAACGTGGCTTCGTCGTGTTGGGCGGGGCACGCATACACGGCTCGCTGGTGCACGATGCACCTTCAGTCTGGCCAGTTCAAAGTGCAGTTGCTCGCTGGTTTCGTAACGAATCACGGACATTGGCTGGCCATCGATCGGACACAGCCGCTGGTTTTCAGGAAGCTCGTGGACGAACTCTTCGCGAGGCAGATTCTCTGGAAGAATGCGTCGACCGCGCCGACGTTTTTTTGACGGGGTACAGATTTTTGATCGTGCTCGGCCGCGCTCTCTTCGATCAGCTGTTCCAGTTCGCCGAGTTCAAACAGCAGCAGCTGATCATGATCGATACGTTCGCGCTGCTTGCCTCACCGTACCGCCAGCAGTTCGCGAATTCTGCATTCGCTTCTGTCGAGTTGCTGCTTCTGGCTACTGACCGTGGCGGCAAGTTCCACAGCCTGCTGCTGAGCAACCATGGCCTCGCGCTGAGCAGCTTTCAGTTGTCGACGCGCGTTCAATACGAACTCACGCAGCGCTTCGATCGATGTTGGCAGATCATCCTGATGATTACCCGTGATACCAAACAACGTCGCCAAATGTTCGAAACATTTCGAACCGCGGTTCAGGATTTTCCGGTGTTGTAAACCGCCGGCGACGTTCGACCGATCGCAGGTCAATGCCTTCCAGCAGTAACGAAATTCCTGCTTCGAAATCTCAGCCGACGTTGGCTTGCCAGCAAACTTCACGTCCGTTGGAAACTGCCACGTGCCTTTTTCAAGACGCTTGTACCAGATCGCCAGGCCGTCGCGATTCCGATTTGGGAAAAAATAAATGACCGCTCAGCCGATCCTGCTTCATGATGTTGCTGGCCATGCCACACAACCCGTCAAAGCTGCGACGCATATCCGCCGTTTCCGTACACACAAAGACTCGCAGCGCCCCGCCAGATTAATCATGATACCACTCCTTGATTAAGCATGTCAGTGAGCGTTTAAAACCAGCCATTGATGTGCGGGTTAAAACCGGCCACTGAGGGGTTGGGTATGTTGATCAATTTCGGCACGCGAAGTGTCGGGGGAGGTCCGCATGTCGAACCAGCTGTCAATGGCGACTCATCA
>JBDNFN010000331.1:0-4586 GCA_041689795.1 Fuerstiella sp.
AAGTGTCGCTGGCGAAATTCCAGAAAAGCAAACGCGGACCCAAACGCCAGCAACCCCAACGCAAGTACTCCGGCAACGGACAACACGTCGCCACGGCAAAGCTACTCGCCAGAAGAAACACCTAAAAACTCACCTTCAAACGGCTGACATTAAAGGTGAAACAGTTTTGTGATGGTGGTCGTTCTGATCTTGTTTTGAAGAATCAGAAACTGCGCATCTGTGACTGACGCTATCGATGTATTCGCAGGACACAACCATCCGTTACGACGAGCGTTAGGATTTCCACGTAGCGCCGGAAGCTTTTTTTCTCGATGTTATATGGTCCGGGAAAATACCAGACGTTGCATAGATACATTCGCTGATCTGAAATTCAGATCGCGCTGCTGATCGCCAATTTATGGCCCACCCATCGACCCGGGAAAATTAATGCGCAGCGTGTGTGCGTCCACGCAATCCGGATAAACAGCGTGTGGCCGGCCAGTGGCCGGCACGCAGGGTTTTCAGAGTTGTTAAACTCGACGTGTGTCTTCTTTAAGTAGAAGTGCCTGGAAGGCTCCGTCGCTGGGGCGGCCGGGAAGTTGCAGTTGGTGTTTCAGGCATTTCAAGCCCGGCACCATTTGCGTTACCTGGCCGATCAGCAGGTTTGTTTCTTCCGGTTCAATACTGCATGTCGAATAGATGATGCGTCCGCCCGGACGTACGGCACCAAAAGCTGTTAGCAATAATCGAGTCTGCAGCAGAACCAGCTCGTTCATTTCGTCTTCGCGAAATCTCCAGCGAGCTTCCGGACGTCGCGAAAGTACTCCGGTGTTTGAACATGGCACGTCCACCAGAGCGGCATCAAATTCGCCTTCCGGAATGTCGTTGCCATAACGGTCGATCAGCATTGGTTCAATGCTGTTAAGTTTCAGTCGTTCGGTGCTTTCACTGATGCGTTTCAGGCGAGACTCAGAAACGTCGCACGCCAGAATGGAGGCCTTGTCGCCGCTGAGTTCAGCCATCTGAGTCGACTTACCGCCCGGTGCCGCACACAGGTCCAGAATGCGTTCGCCTGCGACGGGGGCCAGCATTTCGGCGGCACGCATGGCAGATTCATCCTGAACTGACCACCAGCCTTCGGCATAGCCTGGCAACGCGGTAATTCGGGAAGCGTGTGTAATTCGCAATGACCACTCGTTGTCACCTGGTTTGACTTCCACGCCTGTTTCCTCCAACGCAGACTGAACCTGAGCGACGGTGGTGAGCAACCGGTTGACTCGCAAAACCGTGACGGGCACATCAATACTGTGAAAGCACGCTTTGAAAAGTTCAGGGCGAGTCATCCTCGTACCCCAGCGTCGTGACAACGACCGTGGCAGAGAAAACGCTTTGCCGATGTATTCTATCAATTCGGTTGTTGGGTCCGGCAGAATAGTTTCGTTAACGCGACGATAGATATGTTCCGAAATCGGAATTGAAGTAGCCGATGGCTGATCGATATAGTCTTCCGTCAAAAGTCGACCGACGTTTCGCAGCACTCCGTTGGCAAACCCGCACCAGCGAGCCTGGCCGGCGGTCTTGGCCAGTTCGACAATTGTGTCGACGGCTGCATGGTCCGGAGTTCTCGAAAACGCCAGCTGGTATGTGCCAAGCTGCAGCAGAGTCCACAGGTCTGATTCCACATTGGAACGAGGTCGTGAAATTTGCGATTCCAGAATAGTGTCGACGGTGCGACGTCGGCGAATGACGCCCAACGACAGGTCGACCGCCAGGCCTCTTTCCTGCGGCGAAAGGTTGTGCATCGAATCGGCGTCGGCGAGTATTTCCGAAAGAAATCGGCCTGTCGCATCAAACTGCTGAACGGCATGCCAAGCCAGCATTCGGCCGTTCGTGAAATTATTCAGCGGAAGGCAATCTTCCGCCGCCTGGGCTGCCAGGCGTTTGCGATCTGAAATTTTTCGACGACTACGATTTGAATACGGCATCTGGGAATTCTGTTTGGGAATGTTTCTGGTGAACGGAAGTTCTGCTTCCTGCAGCAAGCGATTTTCGACACGTCGCGCAACCTGCGTTTTTGCGACATGTTTCCCGTTGCTGCGCGGCGCGCCCGGACAGCGGCGATATCCGGTGCGACCTAATTGGGGCAAACGCGGCGCAGCGAAGACGCTACACAGTTTTTTTCGCAGAACACCGCGACTTCTGCCGAGTTTTTCAGGTTCGGTCAAATTTCGCGCAGATTCTCGCGCCATTGTGGCAATGTCGCAACCAAAAACCGGCGATTCTCACACAACAGCACCCGCCAGGGGCACGGCGACTCGTTCTTGAAAACACAGTTTACAGGCAGCCAGCGTCCGTGAGTGAGTGCCGGAATTGCTGGAAATTTGATCCGTGGCGGGCATCTTCGAAAGGCAGCAGATTGCCGACGGGCAAAAAGTGACTCGCCGAGGCTACCGGGGCGAGAATCCGTTTGGCTGCTGGCAAAACCCGGCTGAGCAGCGTAAAACTCCTGCCAGTAGATGCATTCACAAGGGAGTCACTGGCCATGGGTATGGAAGCTTTTGTTGAGTATCTGGAAGGCCGATTTGCCGCTCAGATCTCGTCGCACACGGTCATGGAACCAACCGCAGGAGACTTTGAAGAGTTTCCTGAAGTGCTGGATCCTCGGCTTGTGGCTGCGCTAAAGTCCAGTGGGTTGAATCAGCTTTACAGTCATCAAAGCGAAGCGTTCGAATCAATTCGCCGCGGACAGGACACGGTGCTGGTTTCTAAAACAGCCAGCGGCAAGACGCTGTCGTTTCTGCTACCGATTCTGCACGATTACATCACATCTGATGCACCGTTTGGAGTCGCGTTGCTGTATCCCACAAAAGCACTGTCGCGAGATCAGGAAGGTACGCTCGGGCGATTACTGCAAGCCGCCGGCGCGGACATGCGGCTGGGGACTTTTGACGGCGATACCCCACGAGAAGAACGCAATCGCATTCAGGCTCAGGCCGACTTCATGATCACCAATCCCGACATGCTGCATTCAGGCATTCTGCCGAATCACAGTCGTCGCTGGCGAACATTTTTGTCGCGGTTGAAGTATATCGTCGTGGACGAAGTTCATACTTACCGCGGAGCGTTTGGTTCTCATGTCGCCAACGTAATGCGACGACTTGTGCGAGCTTGTGAAATGCACGGCAGCAGGCCCACTTTTGTTTGTTCGTCGGCAACGATCGGTAATCCGGGTGAACACGTGGAAGCGTTGTTCAATCGCCCGTTTCACACCATCACTCGCGATGGTGCACCTCGGCCTCAACGAGACTTATATCTGGTGAATCCGCCGGTTGTGCAAAGTCACGGCCACGCCATGTATCGCAAGGGACCTAATTCCATCAGTATCCCGCTGATTCGCGAAGCTACAAAACAGGGAGTGCGGACGATTTGTTTTTGCCGTTCTCGACAGCAGGTCGAACGACTTGTGCGAGCGATTACGGACGGTCGACCGGAACTAAAAAAGAAAGTGAAACCGTATCGCGGCGGTTTGCTGCCCAACGAACGCCGTCAACTGGAACGCGATCTGGCGGAAGGTCGCGTGACCACGATTGTCAGCACGAATGCTCTGGAACTCGGCATCGACATCGGCGATCTGGATTTGTGTATTCTCAGCGGTCATCCCGGTTCAATGGCCAGTTTCTGGCAGCAGGCGGGGCGAGTCGGCCGCCGCGGTTCGCGAGCGCTAATTGTGTATGCGGCTCGGGATACTCCGATCGATCAGTACTTCGTGAATCATCCCGAATTTCTGCAGCGAGCTCCCATTGAACAAGCTTGGCTGAACGCTGATAACCCTTACATTTTGCTGCAGCATCTTCCCTGTGCGGCTCACGAACATCCTCTGCGAGAAACCGAGCCCGCGTTTCCTGAACCGGCCTATGGTGCAGCTCTGGAGGTGTTGAAGGACGATGGCACACTGAAGGAATATCACGGCAATTACCGGTATGCTCAACGTGACTATCCAGCCAAAGGCGTGAACCTGCGCGGCATGACAGATTACAACATCGAAATCTATTGCGGCACCGAAGTGATTGGAGAAATCGATCCCATTGGCGCACGCGGTGAACTCTACAAAGACGCCATCTATCAACATCTTGGCAGTCGCTATATGTCAATGGATCTGAATTTGGAAAAGAAGCTTTGCCGAGTCGATCCGGTGGACGTGGACTACTACACAGAATGCGTCTGGGAAAGCCGTGTCACAATTACTGAATCGCTGGAGCAGTACGAAATTCCGTCAGCTTCTATTGCGGTAGAAAGTGCTGAAGCTTCACACAGCGACGCGGATTCACACAGCGACGAAGCGCCTCGTTCAACCGGGGCGAAGCTGGATTTCGGTTACATCAACGTCAACCGCCAGCCGAAGCTGTACAAGAAGATTCGTGAACGCACGCTGGAAAATATTGGCTATGGTCCGATTACTCTGGACCCATTTGTTTACGACACCGCCGGCTTTGCTTTGTACCCTCCGGTTAGCTGGCGAGAAACTCTGGAAGCTAACGACAAGCGGCATATCGGAGCATCGTTGTACGGCCTGGCCTACATTCTGAAACGCACGGCTCCGAGTCTGT
>JBDNFN010000332.1:0-3582 GCA_041689795.1 Fuerstiella sp.
GCCTGAGCAGTCGTGTAACCCTGGTTCTCAATCAGCGACACCGCATTCCGACGATACTCGTCACTGTAACTGCGACGGAATATCTTAACTGGTTTCTTCGACATCGATTTCGCTCCTTGCGTACAGCATAGCACGCTTAATTGAGCGCCCACTATTCACGGGGAAGTCCAAAGTCCAGTTGCGGGTGACGCTCGCGGGACTTCATTTTGGAAAGGGTGCGTCGATGCTCAAGAACATTTTGCTCGCGGCGGGCCTGTTACGGGCAGCGATGACGAGTGTTGGCTCCGCTGCGGAGCCAACACGTTGAAAGGGCACACCGGCTCGGTCTATAGCGTGGCGTTTAGCCCGGACGGGAAACGGCTGGCGTCGGCAAGCGTGGATCAGACGGTGAGGGTGTGGGATGCCACGAGCGGTCAGGAGACGCCTTAGGTTTAGGCACATTTTGGGATCGAGTTTTGTATCCGAGCGGCGTTGAGTATGATGTGAAGTTTAGTCCATCCTTTCCAGAGAGTGATCCATCCGGGGTGACTATCTGGTTTTCGGTTGCGATGGCCACCAAGGCGGGCGAGGGCGAAGTTGTAGATCGTCCAGTCCGCAGATGCTTTTTCTTGAGTTCATGGACCGTGAGTGCTCGACAATATTCGCAGAAGTCATTGAGCCATGATTTGTAACTTGTCACCCACACAGGTGATGCAGTATTCGTCAAGTCAGAGAGATAGATCTCGCATACCTGCGCGACAGTCCAGTCTTTCGATTCTGTGGAGTGAGCCGGCGTCAATTCGTCTGATAATTTTATCCGAGCGAGTGCCAGTTGCGCCGCCTTCTTGTTGTCTTTTCCGCGAATCCGCTTGCCATCCTCGTCAAACTGTGCCTGCCGCTTCTTTGTTCCGGATGGAGTGAAGTACCAGCAGTCCGTCTGTTTCCAATGCCATGCAGATCCGTGCTGCTGACATCGTTCATTTCGTTTCCTTGCCATTACTAAAATGTTCTTTCTTTGTGCTCCCAATTGCCGTTCGGAATTGACGTTGGATATGAACTGGGGAGAATAAGTTCGGAACCGGTTTCGGTTCCTTGCCGCCAAGAGTCCGAAATACAGGTTTCGGCCCGTGGTCCCTTGGCTTTTTCATGGGCACAACGCGACACGGTGGAGGTCGCGGGCGATCAGTGCGCAGCACGCGCACGAAATACGAATACGGATTCAACATGTTTCAATTCCTTACCAAGACTCTGGCCGGTTGCCGCCGGTTATTCCATCATCAATTGCTACACAGAATAACTACACTCGCGTTTTCGTCGTTTTCGTGTGTCATCCTGCAAGTGCTCTTTACGCAACAACTTGCCGCCGAGTCAACCACTCATCCAAACATCGTATTGATACTTGCCGACGATATGGGCTATTCAGATATTGGTTGCTACGGCAGCGAAATTGAGACGCCCGTATTGGACGGCCTTGCCGAAAATGGGCTGCGGTTTACGCAGTTCTATAACACTGGCCGTTGCTGCCCGACGCGAGCATCGCTGCTTACCGGTCTATATCCTCACCAGGCTGGCATCGGTCATATGATGGAGGACCATGGGCTGGATGGCTACCGCGGCGAATTGAATCGCCGCTGCATGACCATCGCAGAAGTTCTGCATCTCGCTGGCTATGGAACGTATATGACGGGCAAATGGCACGTTACCAAACAGGTCAAGCCGGACGGTGCAATTGATAACTGGCCGCTGCAACGTGGGTTTGATCGGTTTTACGGAACGATCCATGGTGCTGGCAGTTTCTTTGACCCGAATTCGCTTACGCGCGACAACACTCAAATTTCGCCTGCCGCCGATCCTGAATATAAGCCGGAAACCTATTACTACACAGATGCCATCAGCGACCACGCTTCGCGGTTTATCAGCGAACATCATGCTGCCCACGCTGCCAAACCACTGTTTATGTACGTGGCTTACACGGCTGCGCACTGGCCAATGCACGCTTTGCCGCAGGACATTGAAAAGTACAATGGCAAGTACGACGCCGGGTATGCGGCTTTCCGCGAATCGCGACTTGCACGAATGAAACAACTGGGAGTCGTACCTGCCGACATTCAGATGTCGCCACAAGCCGAAGACTGGGACAAGGTACAGCATCGTGAATGGGAACTGCGCTGCATGGAAGTTTATGCCGCCATGGTCGATCGCATGGACCAGGGGATCGGCAGGATTATGAACAGCCTGAAGAAAACAAATCGCTACGAGAACACTCTGATCCTGTTCATGCAGGACAACGGAGGCTGCGCTGAAACGCTCGGCAGAACAGCACGTAAGGGACTCGAGCAGCGTCCGAAAAAACCAGACGCCCCAATGAGTGCTGATGAACTTCAGGTGAACATGATACCTAAGAAGTCACGCGATGGTTGGCCCGTAATTCAGGGACCGGAAGTCATGCCGGGGCCTGGCGATACGTACGTCGCCTACGGCCGAGGCTGGGCGAATGTCTCCAACACTCCATTTCGCGAGTACAAACATTGGGTACACGAAGGTGGAATCAGCACCCCGTTGATCGCGCACTGGCCCGCAGGAATTGAACGCCGCGGAGAGCTCGAACATCAGCCAGGTCACTTAATCGATGTGATGGCTACATGTGTCGACGCAGGTTCCGCGGAATACCCGGCCGAATGGAAGGGGCAATCGATTACTCCACTGGAAGGCCTCAGTTTGCTACCTGCTTTCAAAGGGCGATCGCTTGAACGTGAAGCGATCTATTGGGAACATGAAGGAAATCGAGCCATCCGCGTTGGCGACTGGAAGCTTGTCGCAAAGGGAAGCACGGGGCCGTGGGAACTGTACAACATTAGTGTCGACCGTTCCGAACTACACAACCTTGCCGAACACGACATGGACCGCGTCACCCGACTGTCCGCAATGTGGCAACAGTATGCCGAACGAGCCAACGTTTTGCCGCTGACCCCGTATAATTCAGGCGGCAGAGGCTTTTCAAAGAAGAAGAAATTCAACTTAAAACCCCAAGTCGATCTTCCACAGAATCAGGCGCCTATGCTGAAAGACAACGCGTTCAGTATGTCTGTGCAGTTGAGCAAAGTTGGCACGGAAGGCGTGCTGGTTGCTCAGGGAGGAACCTCAGCCGGATTCTCGTTGTATCAAAAAGACGGAAAGTTGTGGTTTGCTATTCGACGCGATGGCAGACTGTCGTTGGTGTCGGGAAACGTGCCCGCAAAGCCCACCACGCTGGAGTTCTCTCTGCAACCGGATGGAGCAGTCTCTGTTGCTGATGGCAGCCAAATCCTAATCACAGGCAGAGTGCCCGGACTGCTCAACGTTATGCCGCTCGATGGCCTTCAGGTCGGCACTGACCTGATGGGTGTCGTTGGTGATCATCCGGTAGATTTTGTATATGACGGCGAGATCAAAAACGTTAGGCTGACAATCGGCAACTAACTGGACAGCGGCACATTGATAGTGTTCGAATTATTTTCAGGGTGAATTTGGGGTCAACGCTTTTGATTTCATCAGGGTTGAGGTCCATCGCGGGATAGTCGGCGATGCGTTTTTTCCGATGACTACGACTCGCTTCGGCGTTAC
>JBDNFN010000333.1:0-2361 GCA_041689795.1 Fuerstiella sp.
CACAGTCTTTCGCGGGGGACACCCTTCGGCGATTCGACATGGCAGCCGTCAACGGCCATCCAACTCGGACTGGAGTCCTCGCTCCGACCACGCGGACGCCCCAGAAAGCCGAAAAAGTAGAATGTCCCCGTTTTGCGTTCCGTTTTGCGTTCCACACGTGTTTATGACCAGTCCGGATTGGAAGCGATTAACTGGCTGGCTGAAAAATACGAACGGTCAGGCAAGCGTCTACATTTGACGCACCTCAGCCCCGAATGCCGGACGCTGCTTGATCGAGCCGGGGACCTTGTTGAAATCAACGTTTCTGAAGATCCGCAGTATCACGTGGTGACCGATCGGCTGGGATAACGGCCAATTATTCGACGCGGACGAAAGCAACTCTTGAGCCGCCCCGCCTGTGGCTTGAAGCAATGCAATTCACCAGCGGTATCTCCGCCCGATCGCCTAATGAGTCGACTCAGGAATGGCTACCTGTGAATCATAACGCACCGGAAGTGCCGAAGTCTGATTCATTGGCGGTACCGAAGGCTGGCGCATTGGCAGCACAGTCAATGGATCGTAGTTGGCACTTTGCAGGAAGCACCGACCTAACGACTGACCGGTCAAGAGTGACATGCTGATTGCAGAAACGCCTTGCCAGCCAAGAGCCATGTGACAGAGCCATTCGCTTCGCCCAACGAAGTCATGACCGGAGTCGAGATTCCAGTCGGGTCTGAGAACTTTGCGAATGCGACTGGAGAGGTTTTTTGCCCAGTTTTGGCCTGGTCGGAGGCCATCCAATATCCACATTGCGTCCAACAACGGTGTGCAGTTACGGACACCGGGGCGAGCTGTCACTGGAATCGGATGTTCGCCACGCATCGCACTCATCAGCAATTCCGTCCAGTCGACACCACCAAGATAGCCGAGATGAACCGCCGGGTTGGCTCGCGGATTTGCATCAATCAGATAAGGAGTTCCATCGTTACGATCAATCACAAAGTCTAGGCCCAGAAATCCGCTCCAGCGTGTCGATGTCGCGAGTCGTTCCGTCAATTCGGCGATCCGCGGATGTGCAATTGATTCCCGATGCGATGAGGTGCCTCCGTTCTCCGGGAAGCAACGCAATGGGCGATAAATGACTTCGCCCAGTTTGCGTCCTTCGTGACACAACATGAGTGTGTAGATTGCTTCACCATGAATTTTCTGCTGCACAAACGGTGGCGCGGCGCGACGGCGTAATTCGCGATCGTGGAGCAATTGAAAACGCTCAATGAATTCCGGCATGGTCTCGCAATACTCGCGGCCGACGCTGTTGTTGCTGGTTGGCAGTTTCAGCACCACAGGAAACTGCAACGCACTCAGCTGGCCCTCAAGATTGTCGGGAATCAGCCGAGGCACTGTGGGCGGTGCCGGTATCTCCAGCTCACAGCACAAATCGTAGAGACTGGGCTTGTCGTGTAACCTCCACATCGTCTCAAACGGTGGCAGCAATAGTGACGTCAGAGATTCCACCTCGTCACGGAATTCTGCCAGCAGCAGGGACTCTTCAAAAGTTGGCAACAGCAGGTCATAGTGGCGCGACTTAAGCTCCCGAACGAGAGTCGATAGGTAGCCAGCCGGATTGCGAGCGAGAGAAGGCGTACATAACCATTTCGTTCGGGGAATCGACTTACCAACGGACCACCAGTGATGATCGGCTGCCGTCACGTCAACTCCAGTGGCACTCAGGCCCTGGATCAGCCTCGCAGTGAAAAACATCGAGGAACCAGTAACAAGCACTCGCATATTGACTTTGTCTGCATTAGGAAGGAATCTGCAAAATCGCAGGCCAGAACGCATGGAAGTCTCCAGCCGGATCGTCGAGTGCTCTGCGAGCATATGATCGTCTGTAAACGCAGGATTTGCGAGCCTCAATGACACAGTTATTCCTCGGGCGAATCTCAACCCCGTTGCCTAGAACCTGATGTTCCGTAGAATAAAGTGAGCGACTGAAATAATCGGCTACAGAATCTCCCTTCATCGCTTAACGCAGAAATGAAAACAAACAGTATCGCTGCAAACCATACGGCAGGCGATCGACGCCCTTCCGCAAGGGCGGCATCATCATAATGGTCGATGACGAAGATCGCGAGAATGACGGCGTTTCTTCGCGCTGTGGATCATATCTCCGCCGGGTCCGGTGTGAGTGCTCTCAACCGAGCCCGGACAATTCGCGCGCTGGCAGACCCGTAGCTGTCGATTGTAGTCAAACTGCTGATGACAGACGGCCGGTAGATGATGTAGATTTCGTGGATGAAACGGAATCCATTGCACAACCTGAGTCATGATGAACTGGTGGAGCAGGCCCTTCAGTTGCAGAAGCAGTCGGCCGCGGATGTG
>JBDNFN010000334.1:0-5196 GCA_041689795.1 Fuerstiella sp.
AAATACAGCATCGCCATGCGGCGAAGAGTCGCTGGTTGGAACCTCGACTACTTGGCGCAAGTACTTGGTATACCAATGCTTTAGTCTGCGTTTGCCGTGACCTGGTTCCGGTGATGACACCCCTTGCTGTGCAATGGCGTTTTAAAGAACGCGTGACATCGCCGTTCCAGTGGCGCTGGTCGATTCCAATGATTGCGATCCTGTTGCTGACATCAGATTTTCTGTACTTCACTGCCATTCAGCAACAGAACGCTTTGATTTCTGTAATTTCTCCGCTGCGCCGCTCATCGCTGATTATTGCGTTTTTCGCGGGCATCTGGATTTACGGCGAAAAGAACTGGCGCCCCAAGGCGATCTGCATCGCCGGCCTGTTGGCTGGCGTCTATGTCATGAGTCTGTGTAGTGGCTAACGCAGAACTTGCACACACCTACGTCCCAAAATCGTATCGCAGAGACGTCAACTAACGAATTGCCATCATCGCGAAGACAAAAACCAGCGTCAGCAGATAAACGACAATACAGAAGGCGGTCAGAATTCCACAGGAACGCCAGAACTTCTTCTGCTGCGAAATTGCATCGACAACCTGCGACATGCCTCCTAAAGCCTCAGCCTGACTGATTGCTGAGGCGTATCTGCTTAGAAATAAAGCTGGAAAGACACACAACAGCGATGCTGCCAGATAAACAACTCCCTCAATTCCAATAGAACTGCCTGTGGCTCCTCCAGTGGCACCCAATATCTTTAATAAATTGACGACTATCATGGCAACAGCAGCAATCATCATATACACGCCGAACAGACGAACCCATGGCCGAGTCTCTCCCAGCAGGCGAATCAGGTCACGCATTTGCGGGTCCTGATTCGGGTTATTTTGAGCAGAGAATCCACCAGAACCTGCATATTCGCCAACTGCGAATGGGTTGTGATGCGACATCAAATATTCTTTCTTGATTACCCAAAACAAAAGGGCGACAGGGAACAGCAATTGCAAACACTGAGCATTTCCCTGCCCCCTGCCCAAGCCAACCGATGGCGATTCCCTTAGATAATTCCTGCGGCCTTCGAAAATTGCCTGCCAACCGCAAAGCCCACCGTTGTGCTACATACCCAGTGACAAACACATGAACATCCGCTCAGGTGCACCGATGCATCAACGTTGCCATTTTCGAACCAGACAGCTCACCCCTTAACCCCGGCCAGATAGGCTGCGGCGGTGTGGTTCGAGGCATTAGAAAATACATCCATTGTTGGCCCCTGTTCAATGATTTCTCCCGCACCATCGCGGACCCAGAACACAGAGACCTGATCCGCAATTCGCCGTGCCTGTGCCAGGTTGTGGGTAACAATCACAATTGTGTACCGACCTCGTAATGATTCAATTAGCGATTCAACCTTAGCCGAGGCAATTGGGTCCAACGCACTGCAGGGTTCGTCCATCAGTAGAACCTGCGGCTGCAGTGCGATCGCTCGAGCAATACATAACCGTTGCTGTTGTCCTCCGGATAGCTCCATTGCTGACGAATCTAAACGGTCTTTGACTTCATCCCAGAGTCCTACGTCCTGCAGCACACGTTCTGTAGTTGTATCGAGATCTGTTCGGCGGCGAGTACCATGTTCCTTCAGCGCCAACTGGATGTTGCGACGAATAGACATGGGGAAGGGATTGGGCTTCTGGAAGATCATCCCGACACTGCGACGAAGCTCGGCTGCATCCTGATGGCTGCTGTGAACATCAGTACCGTCGACAAAGATCTGCCCCGTAATCCGGGCCGCCGGAGTAAGATCTGTCATCCGATTAATAGCCGACAGAAAACTGCTTTTCCCGCAACCTGACGGGCCAACAATAGCGGCGATTTTTCCTTTGATAACATAAAATGAAGCATTACGAACGGCAGTCAATGCTCCATAATGCACGCTGAGTAATTCGGTGCGAATCATCGAATAGCCCCACTCATTACGTGAGAACTTCCACGGTTTCCAGCGTAACGAGTCGTAGCAAGTGCTGCCGCGTTAATGAAAAGCAACAAGCCCACCAGAACGGTGGCCGTGGCGTATGCTCGTGAATTCCCGCCAGGTACGTTCATTGCCATGTCGTAAATATGGACACTCAGGGAACGACCGGAATCTGAAAGAGATTCCGGCATTCGCGTCACATATCCGGCGGTAAAGATCAACGCTGCGGTTTCAGCCAGAGCTCGTCCGATTCCCAGCACAAGGCCGGCACCTATTCCGGGCATCGCAGACGGCAGTATTACTCGAAACAACGCCGTAGATCGACTCAGTCCAAGTGCCGCTGCCGCATGTCGGTACTCGGAGGGAACTGCACGAATTGCCTGCTCCGTTGTGCGAATCAGGATTGGCAATGCCATGCAGGCCAGTGTTAGCCCGCCGGACAGAATTGAATACCCCATGCCGAGCGTTATACAAAAGAACGCATTTCCGAAAAGACCGAATACAATGGATGGCACCGCTGCCAACACGTCCAGACTCCGCCGTACAAATCCTGAAAGTCCGGGCCCAGACTTCGCATCTTCCGACAGAGCTATCGCTGACGCCAGTGCCAGCGGGACCGCAGCTGTTATCGTCACTGCCAGAATCATCAGCGTCGACACAATGATCGTGCCGATACCGCCGCTTCGACCAGCATCTTCCGGGGCGTTAAGAAGAAAGTTAATCGAAAGCTGCGACGCACCTTTCATCAGTATATCGAACACAATCCACATGAGAACGCAGAGAATAGCTGCCGCACCCAGCCAGACAACAAAGCAGGCCACGCGTTCTTTTATCGCCGACGCATTTACCGAATCAAACATGCCGGCGTCCTCTCACTAGTTCCGCTATCAATACTCCGGCTGAAACGACTCCCATTAGCATCAGTCCGCTGACAAATAGAAGGGAACGATGTTCGGCGGTCGCATAACCCATCTCCAGCGCGATATTCGCTGTTAAAGTTCGCACAGGCGAAACGATGGCTGACGGCATTTCGGGAACATTTCCAGCCAGCATTAACACCGCCATGGTTTCGCCAACAGCACGCGCCGTTGCCAGCATAACACCAGTATTAATGCCGGAGCGAGCGGCGGGAATCGCAATCTGCCACACAATTGACCATCTTTTCATACCTAACGCGGCTCCACCTCTTATGAGTTCAGCCGGAACGGATGAAAGGGCCGAGCTTGAAGTCAACGCAACAGTCGGCATGATCATTAGCGCCAACACCAGCGTTGCCGCCAGCAGGCTTTGGCCACTGCCGCCCAGATGGGCCAGTAGTGGCACCAATATAACAAGTCCCCAAAGCCCAAACACGACGGACGGAATTCCGGCTAACAGTTCAACTAAACGTCTGTGCCACGCAGCGATTCGTGGCGGAGCATAGAACTGCGAGAACACAGCAGAACAGACGCCCAGGGGAGCTGCGAAAATGACAGCTCCGCCGCTCGTCAGCGCAGTGGCCGTAATCATTGGCACAAGGCAGAATCGATCGGACAGCGGATGCCAGCTTTCATCGGTAATGAATCGGGAAACACCAATTGTCCGAAATGCGGGCCAAGATTCCAACAGCAAAAACGTGATCACCAGCAGGACAATAGCCGCCGAAACACACGCGGAAAGCCGCGTCAGTCTGGTCAGCCACCGATCAGCGTTGAACGGGAACGAAATATTGCGACACGATAAGGTCATGCACTTCCTCTGACTGACAGAAGTCAATGAATGCGGTTGCCAAAGCACCAGGCGAACGGCCCGTGACGAAATTCAATGGCCGACTCATGGGGAATTCTCCCGAAGCCACGTTAGCTGTCGTGGCTGCAACGCCTCCAACCGGTAACAGTTTGATCGGCTCACCCGCCAGAGCATCGGCTTCGGCCGTGCCAATAGAAACATAGCCAATCGCACCTTCCGCACCCGCTACGGTTTTTACTCCGTGCTGATTATCGCCAACAATAACATCTGCCTTCACGGCTGGATTTTCTAATTCAAGGTACGAAAGAAAGACTTCTAAAGTTGCTCGGCCTTCCGCCTTATGAACGACCGCAATCGGCAGGTCCGTTCCACCAGCGTCAATCCAGTTATTCAGCTGGTCGGTATAGATGGCAATGACCTGTTTGTCAGAAAGCTGAATGACGGGATTCGATTTATGAACGATCAGACAGACTCCGTCAGCTGCAATTTGATGAGCGGTCAGGTCCGATTCACCATCCTTTAGAGCTCGGCTTGCCATCCCGATATCAGCAATCCCCGATCGAGCGTCGCTGATACCTTTGCCGGAACCACCGGACTGGACATCAATGCGAACACCTGGATGGAGTTGCTCAAATCGTTTGGCGAGCTCCATGGCCAGCGGAGCAATTGTGCTGGATCCCGTTACTGTCAGCTTGCCGCTGAGTCCCGCTGCATTCACTGCATTCACCTTGTCTGGTGTTGATCGGTCTGTACCACATCCAGCGGCAACGGAAAGCAGCATCGCGGTAAAAACAACATAGACAAGTTGGCGCACAAATCACTCCTGAAACTAAATCGCAGAAAGGCTGTTTGAAGAAACTTGAGCTAAGTCGCAACGTATTCACGAACGTACAGCCCATCTAATCGAACGAAATCAGACAGCAGCCAAGATTGATCGCTCGGCAACGGCGATTGCCCTTTACTGTTTTCGCCAGTGAGTAACAGACCTGTTTCCCATTGCGTTCCGCAGTAACCAGCCCGGCGTCACGCAGAACCTTCAGATGATGCGACAACAGACTCTGTTCGACCTGAAGTGATTCGTTAATTTCCGCTACGTGTTTTGGCCCGTCAAGAAGCTGCTCTACCACTGCCAGCCTGGTTTCATCGGCCAGCACTTTTAGCAGACTCGCGCAAGACGTCTCCTGCCCCGAGTTTGCATCGATAACTGTTAGCTCGTTGTTCATAGACCACCAAACATGAATGAACATTCAAATGAACAGGCATTAAACCATTCCTTGCGTCCAGAGTCAACCCAACTCAGGTGCTCGCGTCCGGTAGGGTGCGCTCAGGGAATACGTTATTTTATGTGAGTGTTAATTTCCAGTATTGATTCCACGGTTTGGGTACAGGCGGAGTTAACTTTGACGCCAAGGTTCGTCGTGAAAGCTTTGAACCGATTGATTTATTTTACGCTCACATTGGTAGCATGGACGCGTTTGCCCGAGGCCTTAAAGCTGCCGCCGCTATTATTGACG
>JBDNFN010000335.1:0-4661 GCA_041689795.1 Fuerstiella sp.
CGAGCCGCAATGATAAACAGAAACGGATACGCGGGCAGCACGTATCTCATGTGATGGTTGAAGCCTGTTTGAGAAGACACCAGGCCAAAGATCAACAACGGCGGAAGCACAATAAACGACCATTCACGAATCGAATGCTTCGTCCACCGCTTCCAGTGATACAAGCCATGCAGAATGCTGACATACAACATCAACTGAAACCCAATCGGCTCCTTCACAAGGAACCCAACCAAATAATAATACCACCAACCCCCATGCTTCCATTCACCCATCAGGTAAGAACGAAAACCGGACTCGAAATCACATGCCTGAAGATCTATTCCGTTCAAGAACTGTGCCGGAAGAAGTATCGGAACGGAAGCGCAGGACGGAGCAGAAGAATACTCTCCAACGGCTGCAAAAGACCTCTGAATGAAAACAAGTGATTTGCTTTGCAATTGAAGGCTGTCTAAGGGCCGGAGAGAGCCCTTAAATCCGTACAGGAGATTCACCACGAAGGCAGCAGAGACTGTGAGTGCAAGAAAACACTGGAGAAACTTTGCAACGCTCAAAGATCTGAGCTTCGTGGAACTTACAATACTGAATAGTAAAATTAGAGCTGGCAGGATCAGCAACCATGTCGACTTAGTGCCAGTTGCCGAGCCGGCAAACACTCCGGCAATGAGTGCGTTCCGAAGAGTTGGGGCGAGCAAGAACCGGCGCAGCAGAAAGATTGTGGTGACGCCGATGCTCGTTCCAAGGGCGTCCGCTGTGAGAACCGAGCAAAAAGCAAGACAAATAGGGGAGTAGACAAAAAGCATCAGCACGACGTCATGAGCGCGTTCATTTTCTGATACGCTGGACATGACCAAGAAGTTGCCAACCAAACTTGGAGCCAAGATGAGTAACACGCCAAAACGTGCGACAACGTAATGTCTGGTACTGGCGTTGGCGGCTACGAAGGCCTGCCCCACACCAAATTCAGACCTGACTCTGGGGTCTGCGTCGTAATCACTCCAGTCAAACTCTGGCCTGGTGAGCAAAACAGGCACCGCAGCTACGAGGCGCGCCAAAGGTGGGTTGACAGTATAGAGATCAATCCTTCCCGAATACAGATGACTGAGCCCAGCCGGCAAATGGGCGACTTCGTCAATAACGGGGGCTGCAGAAAAAGCCGACCAACTGAAGAGCACGACACCGATGGCAATATTCAGCCTACGTACAGTCTTCCAAGGATGGCAAGCCTTCGTTTTTGATTCGTTCATCCCTAATGTGCCGCCCCCCGTTTTTGGGAGCCTCCTGCGGCAAAGATCAACACCAGCAAAACTGCCAATCCACACGCAAGCCAGAGTATTGGGATTCTCCAAGAATCTTCTTCGATAACCATTTCAGCATCTGTTGTTACGACTCCTGAACGCATCTGTCCGATGACTTTACTCTCTCCATTTCCTCGAGAATCCACTACAGCTGTGGAGTCTGGAATACCTGAAAGAGAGTTGATACCAAATATGCTTTCCGGAATTGACTGGTTTACGTCTGTCCAAGTGTAGTCCAATTGAAGTTCCATGGTGCTGCCGTCTTTCGCGTTTGCCATCGTGAATAAGACATTCGTAGGCACCAGAGAACCTTCGCGGCTTGACCAGGAAGCAATTGTCTCAAATTCCAGACCGGATCTATTGTTTTTGCTTTGGATCTTTACCGGCAAGACATGACCATGGCTTGAGAGTGTAAGCTCTTGTCTCAGCCATGAAACCTTAGTGTGCCCACTAACTTCATCAACCTCGATGGCCGTGGCCAACGCTATTCTGTTTTCTAGAAAGCTTAGCACTGAGGCAGGAGAGCCAATCCAGTCCTGATCAGCTGTTTCTGGCACATCCTCACCAAATGCCGTCTCGGCAATCAATGGGAGAGAAACCAAACCTGCGGTGCGTGGATCAAATACAAAATGATGACCACGGGTCGTTTCGCCCCACGGAGCTGACGGTTCTTGTACATTGAACAAAGTGTGGGGGCCGTCACCACCCATAAACCAAGCAAAGTGTTCACTTGTGCGGGTCGAATGCAAGGTCGCTGTGCTGAGGACGGGCTTCTCTTCGCGAAAATTTCGCGGCTCGACAACCTGTTCAGTCGGCACCGAAGAGAATAGCATGACCGGCAGCGAAATCTCATATTTCCAACTACCGCCTACCTCGTCGAACGCCAGTTGCCCAGACACTGGCCCGTTGTAAGACCATGAAGTTTCTTGACTGGAGACGTTCAAGAATCCATCAAACTTTGCAACCCCCGAACTCAGTGAGCCAATACTCTCCCGTAGACCTGCCAAAAGAAAGCCGACCTCCTTCCGTTCATCCGCAGTGATCGTTTTCTCCCGAACCGAATCTACCCGATCCAGATCCAGATCAGGCGGTAACGGTGGTGCATCCTCAGGCAGCCAGATCCACTTCCTGTTTTTCTCGTGGAAGTACCACCTTTGCCCGTCAGGTAAATCGGCATTGGGCTTTGGTACGTCAATCTGATCGTTGGCGGGATGGCCAAAACCAGGCAGCGCAGCGGCCGAGGAGCTAATCGATATCGAATAACCCGCGGCCAGCAATGCAACCAATTTGCAACCCGACGAAAAGCTATCCAACATATTTAAACTCCATTGACTGGCAATCCCAAGGAGTTGCCTTCTGACTCATGTTAAAACCAGTGCTTTTGACTAGCAGTCATTCCCTGTCAGCTCAAAATTCGTGCACTCGTAGTACGCCCTTGGGGAACCAGTAGAACTTCCGCAGTGCCAATCACTGATCGGGGCTTCCACAATATTTCCATCCGGGTCCGTGTACTGGACCATTGTTCGATGACACCCATTACCACAAGGGCCATACGCCCCACATCTCGTTCCAACAACGGTTACCCCATCAGGCTGTGTCTTGGCTTTATATGCGTTCCTGCAGCTATTTAATTCGGTTCCGGGATTGGGACAATTCTGCGGCATTGTCACACTGCCTGGCGACACTACTAACCATACTTGACAAGTGCAATACCCCTGTTCATTTCCCGCACCTTGGTTCACAATATCACACGTTGGACAAGCTCGGCAATTTGTAGGGGCACCTTGATACGGCCCGTTAAGACTGTAGCACTGCTGGCAGGTCGCAACGCCAATTCTGTAACACCCACTTCCTTGTGCAAACAACGAAAATGGGAGAATGAGAAGGCAAATCATCGCCGATGAAACCCTGAAGAGACGTGTCATGACTAACTCCTTGATTGTGGAAAGTATGAAGGCTGGACTTAGGTAAACGAACACACTCACTCTGTAATTTTGCACCAAACGGGTACTCGAATCGAAGTCCCATCGTCCGCGGTAATTCTGAGAGACTCCGCCAGTACTCCATTTTTATCGGCTCCAATAAACTCGAGTGTAACTCTCAAGGTTTGATGATCAAGCTGCTCGACTGAATGCACGCTAATCAATTCGGATGACGGAACAATCTTCAATGAGTCCGCGCTCTGCCCCTCTAATGGCGCCCCACGAATCAGGATAGATCGAAACTCTGACTGTTGCCCGCGGCGAAGCGGACCAAAACGGAGTGTCGCGGAATAGGCCTTAAACGAGGATTCCTCTTTGATATCAAATGGCAATGAAACGAGAGCACCATCAGGGGCGTCAAAGTAAATAAAGCCTCTACCGCTCTCCTGAAAGCCATCAAGGGGCGACACGGTCAACACTTGATTACACTCCTCCTCGAAGACTAATCCGTCATGCTGCCTCACTGACAGATGGTCAAACCACCGTGAACTCCATCGAATCTGAAACGGTTTTCCGCGCTCAATAAGAAGCCTTGGAGGCGTAAATTTAACGGTACCTTCCGCGACACCGGTGACCATCATTTGAATTGCCCTCCCCTGCTGGTCAAACAGAGAAACTGTCACTGATATGGGGCCGGGAGTGTTGGGTGTTTTGATGGTTAGGGAGACAGTAAATTCTGTGCTTGGTAATATTTCTAGATTCGGGAACTCAACTTCCGTACAGCCACAGGAAGCCGTGTGGTGTGTGATGGCAAATGCCGAATTAAACTGATTTGTTAGCTTGACCATGTGAGTCGATTGTGTACCAGCCTTAAGAGGCCCCAGCTCGACTGTCAGTAATTCTCTGAGTTCCACTTGACGATGCCCCGAGAAGACCGTGCGTGACACTGCCAGAATTAAAATAAGGGCAGCACAACCAAAAGGCAAAGTAATCGCCAACCCAAGGCGGGGGCTGAGTTTGGCCCGGCCAAACAGCGTCACAAAAATTGAATTGAGACCATCACGAAGCCGGAGTTTTTTCCCTTCGGTCACCGACCGCGGCTTGTAACCTATCGGAACTTCGGTCACCTTTAGCTTTGACTGGGCGGCGAATCGACTCACCTCGGCACAGAATTCGAAACCCTCACACATTAATCGCATGTCGCGAAGATCAGCCGTTCGGAACATCTTGTAGCAGGTGGCTTCGTCGGTGAGTTTGACTCCGTAGAGCACGCGCACAAGTAGGTTTAGGAATCTGACGCCGAACTGCATGACCCAGCGGCCTTTTTGCAGTTTAGGGTTATCCAGGTATCTGCTGCCGTACACGACATCGGCTTCACCGGACTGCATGACTTTCCAGAGTTTTTTGATATCGGCGGGATCGTATTCGAGGTCGGCATCCTGAA
>JBDNFN010000336.1:0-18460 GCA_041689795.1 Fuerstiella sp.
CGCCATCGACGTCATGTCTGCATGCGTAAAAAAACTTAAAATTTATGAACGCGACGGATCGCGTTCTTCAACGCTGCGCGGTCGCGGCAATTCACGGTCGCAAAAACGCAAAATACCCGTGGACAACGCCATTCGTGCCAGATACTTCAACACGGTCTCACCATTGCCCACGGCTTCGACATCCGTCACCCACTTCCGAGGCCGGGCGGACCGTGGCGTGGGCTGTCGTTTGGGGTGGAACCCTGAACTCAGCAAGTTATGGCCACTTGCTGCTGAGGTGGTGACAGTTTCGGGGACAGGCGAGTCGCTTATTCCGCGGCCAAAGAAACTGCCTCAGGATAACCACGGGAACAAGACTTCAACGATCGCCCAAGGAGGTCGTTGTGAGTCATGAAAGAGTTCAACGCAGTGGCCTGGCAATTGCTTTTGGGCGGCCATTCGGCGTCGTATGTGACTGATCGCCTGGATAGACGAACATGAATATTCTGTACCTTTAAGCAGAAACAGCCTGCTTGCAGCGGGGCGGTCGCGAGTTCTCTCGAAGCAGGTTTAAACCCTGACAGAAATCACTTAATGTCACGCAGAATGATGCTCTGCAAAGCGGGCCAGCTTTTGCGTCGTCTTGCCCGCTTTGCTCCGATTGCAGTTGGGTAATTGTTTCGGTTGCGGCCATTGATTGTTTTATGCATGTCGCACAGCGCACAATGAAATATGATGTGTACGGAGTTTAATACACAGGCACAGGCAGTTAGTGCAAACAAGGCTTGCATGTAGATTCACTTAGATATTCTTGGTTTCAGAATTGACATAGATGTCATCGCCGACTTAGGGCGTTTACAAACGCGTTCTGGAATTCTTCTAAATCTGAAACGTTTTGGCGAATCGGCAGACTACCGTGAACGTTTTCGGGGTTTCTCAACAAAAACGTCGCTTTCAGCAGTTGCAAACTGCGGCGTGTGGCCACATATAGCGTTGAGAAACTACGTGACAGTGATTCGCAGAACTCCGGGATCCAGAGATTTTCCATTCTATTCTGAACGCGAGGCCGATTCTGCCTCTACCGACAGTCCATGGCGGTTGGCGCGCGTACCCAATGGATTCTGGGACATACGCGAGAATCGTGTTCGGTATATGGACTGGCTGGCTGTGCAATGCGGCATTAAGAAGCCTGCAGACTGGTATGAAATCCGGAAGCGGCACTTCGTTCAATACTGCGGCGGCGGTTTATTGCGAAACCACTATGGATGTTCAATACGAATTGCAGCCGTGGACTACCTGCCCGATTATGACTGGAAACCCTGGCTGTTTGGATGCGTACCCAACGGTTATTGGAAGAACCCCAAGAATCGCAATTTGTACATGCATTGGCTGGCTGAGCAACTCGGTTTTACCTGTACGGAAGATTGGTACGGTGTGACGGCCGAAACCTTTCATCGATATCACGGCGGCGGGTTGCTGAACAATAATTTCCAAGGCTCAGTTCAGGGCGTGATGAACGACTTTTTGCCAGACTTCAAGTGGCATGAATGGCAGTTTTGCAGTGTCCCGCAGAAATTCTGGCAACAGCCGAATAATCGTCGCCGATACATGCTATGGCTGGGACAGAGTCTCGGATTTCAAGCGCCTGCTGACTGGAAATCACTGACTCACCAAAACTTTACAGATAACGCGGGAGCCTCTCTGTTGTATGGTTTCTATCGCGGTTCAATGCAGAAAGCGATGGCGGAAATTCGCGATGATCACGTGGTGACGGTGTGCTAAAGCTCGTTGCATGCTGCGACAATCAGCAGCAGTGTCGGCAAGCTGCATAGATACTGGTCTCGAAAACCTGTTCCTTACTCAACTGCGTTCGTCCAGGAAGTCCAACGCAAAAAACGGCCAACCGTTACGTTTGCTGCTGTAGTCAATGTTGCATGCCGCGTTTCTGGAATCGATTAGACGCATCGTGCGGCAACTTGAAGTACATGATTGCCGCTGGTTCGCAGCATTGCAGATTTTTAACTCGGCCCGGAACATCACGTTATTCGGTCTGCCGCTCGCCCCCAGTTTAGTTGTTTTCCGGGGACAGTGTTTTTAGTCGCGGTATCCGCTTCCACGGCATTTTGAAGGACTGCGTGAAAACGGTGTCGTCGGAGACGCGTCTTTCTAACCTTGGCAGGCGATAGTCCAAGAGGCGGTCCGAAAGCCGCTGATTTAGCAGCACGCAGCGCGAGCGAGTGAGTGAGTGAGTGAGTGAATCCAGGCATTGCAAAACACACTGGCTGGCGCGTCGCGCTCGTATTGTAGAGGTTAGCAGGAGTGGCTTTCGGACTGCTTCTACAGATACGCCGCTGCGGCAAAGGGATTTCCAGCGATCGCGAGACTCACTCACTAAACTGACATGCTGGCAAAAACATGCTGTTTGGAACACTGAAACGCCGTACCTGACTTTTACGGCCTCGTTGCTGTTTTCATAACAGCAAATTCTGTATGTCAATCTGCCGACACAAAGCTTGATATCGTGATACTTGGCGGTCGAATTGTCGACGGCACAGGTGCTCCGTGGTATGTCGCAGACGTTGGCATCATGAACGGGAAAATTGTCCGCATTGGCAGAATTAACACGAATGAAGCTAAAACTTCGATCGACGCAACAGGGCTGATCGTCGCACCCGGATTTGTTGACATGATGGGGCAGACGGCTTCACCGATGGTGGAAGATCCAAACGCTGCGATAAATCTGCTGACCCAGGGCATCACGACAATCAACGCGGGAGAGGGAGAATCTGCGGCGCCGCTCAGTCAATCGGAAGGCGCCCGGAAGGGCTACACCACGATGGCCGAATACTTCACATTGGTTGAATCAAAGGGATTGCCGGTGAACGTCGTTCAGACAGTGGGGCATACTCAGGTACGCCAGATTGTGCTGGGAGACGCAGAACGTCGGCCTTCTGCGGATGAATTGAAGCAGATGCAGGACCTTGTCCGCGAAGGCATGCAGGCCGGAGCAATCGGCGTATCCACCGCTCTGATTTATCCGCCAGCCGTTTATGCGCAAACCGAGGAAATATCAGCTTTGGCTGCAACTGCCGGTGAATATGGCGGACGTTATTACACGCACATGCGCAACGAAGGTGATCAGCTGCTGGAAGCGATAGACGAAGCGTTGGAAATCGGACGCACGGGATACACTCCGGTGCACATTTTCCATCTTAAGGCCGCCGGTCGACAGAACTGGGGCAAAATGCAGTTGGCGATCGCGAAAATCAAAGAAGCTCGGTCGGCCGGAGAACAGGTTACCGCCGACATCTACCCCTACGTCAACAATGGTCTCGGCATCGCCGCGTTGATTCACCCAAGGCACTTCACTGAAGGTTACGACAAGCTGCGTACCGGTCTGGACGACGAAGAACTGCGAAAGACGATTCGCATCGAAATGGAAACAACCGATGGCTGGGAAAACTGGTTCCGCCACGCGGGTAAAGACTGGAACCGCATCATCATCGGGCAAAGTAACATCGCTGAGTACAAGGAGCTCGACGGTCAGTCTGTCGCTGCAATCGCTGTGGCGAAAAACGAAGATCCGTGGGATACATTTTTCAAGCTCGTGAAGTCCGGCGCGTTTGCGCTTCCGGAAACAATGACCGATGCGAATAAGATTCTGGCAATGCAGCAGGAATTCGTTTCGTTCTGCACGGATGTTGGCCCGGCTGGTGGAAGTCGATCCGCCTCGCATCCGCGAGCTTTCGGGGCGTTCCCACGTATGCTGTCGCGATATGTGCGAGACCTTGGAGTGATTTCTCTGGAACGAGCCGTGGCTCAGGCCAGCGCGGCCGCGGCAAATGACGTTATGGCTTATGATCGCGGCCGAATATCGGTAGGACTGGCAGCAGATATCATCGTATTCGATTATGAGAAGCTCACGGACCGAGCCGACTTTGTCAATCCACATGCCGTATCTGAAGGCATGTGGCACGTTATCGTCAATGGAAAAAGCGTGTTGAAGGACGGCAAAATGACGACAGAACGTCCGGGGCGAATTTTGCGTGGCCCCGGCTATCGCGAAAAACTGGCGTCGCACAATATGAAGTCGGGTGACGACAATCATGCCTTTGCCAGCTACGACCGACTTATGCACGATTTCATGAAGGAACATCGCGTTCCCGGGGCCTCTGTCGCCGTAACGCATCGTGGCAAAGTAGTTTTTTCTCGCGGTTACGGTTACGCGGACGTCGCCACACAAGAACAGGTGCAGCCTGCGAGTCTGTTTCGTATTGCCAGTATTTCAAAGCCGATCACGGCGGTTGCCGTGCTTCAGTTGATTGAAGCAGACAAACTTAAGCTCGACGATAAGTTACTTGCAGTTCTTAACGATGAAGCCGACATCAAAGCCGCCGGTGAAAAATTCGATCCACGCTGGAACGACATTACGATTCGACACCTGCTGCAGCATCGTGGAGGCTGGGACAGAAGCAAGTCGTTTGATGCGATGTTCAAGTCGGTGGAATTTGCCATTCAGACAGGCACCTCCGCACCCGCTAGTCAGGCCGCTGTCATCAAGGCGATGCTAACGCATAAGCTCGACTTCGATCCCGGTGAACGTTACGCCTATTCAAACTTCGGCTACTGCCTGCTTGGGCGTGTCGTTGAAAAACTTACGAGCCAGTCGTATGGCGATTATGTAAAGGCACGGGTTCTCGCTCCGATTGGAATCACATCCATGCAGATTGGAGCGACACTTCTGGAAGGACGCGTGGAAAACGAAGTTCGCTATTATCATCCAGAAACAGGCAAGTCTGTTTTCGAAAAGGATCTCAATCACGAAGTACCGTCGCAATACGGAGCGTGGTATCTGGAAGCCATGGATGCCCATGGTGCATGGATTGCATCCGCGTCCGATCTTGCGAAATTTGCAGCAGCCTTCGACTCACCCGATAGCTGCCCCATCCTGAACGCCGACAGCATCAGAACGATGTTTGAACGCCCGCCCGGCTTAGCGGGTTTCGATAAGGATGGTAAACCAACAGACACATTCTATTCGATGGGGTGGTCAAACAGATCTGTGGATGGCGAAAAATTCAACAGCTGGCATACCGGTTCGCTGCCCGGTACGGCAACAATTCTGATCCGCCGAACCGATGGCAAAAATCTAGTCGCGTTGATTAATACTCGAGTCAGCCCCTCCGCCGGCCATCTTGGTCAGGCGATTGACGGCCTGCTGCACCAAGCCGCCAATCAGGTTAAAGAATGGCCCGAGTGAGATGTTCGCATCCCTCCGAGTTACCTGCGAGCTGTATGTTGTTCAATGACTCCAGCAAAATACCGCAAGCATTAGTTTGATACGCAGGCAGGCCCGTCAACTGTGTCTAAAAACCGATGCACAGGCTTTACTTTACTGTCGCATTTGTTTGCCGTCGCGATGTGCTTCTGTTTAATGCTGGCCGACCGGGGACTGCTCTATAGGTCACTCGTTTTGTCGGTGGTGCGGATACTCGTTTGGCATTCTCCTTATCTCAGCAATACTCGCGTGGATTGTGTGTTCCGCTATCGTGATTTCTGTTTCCGCGCCGAAGAATCTCGCATCGCCGGTACGGCTCGCAGAATTAATGCTTTGCGGAACTCAGCTTCAAACATTGACGCCAGCTGTCCAGTAAATGCCAGCCCCGGTCGATGTCTCGCAACGCTTTACTTATCAACAAGTGGTGCCAGTTGTGCCGGATTCGCAGCACAAGGATGCACGATGACGACGGCCGGTTACAACAGCACTATTCGGAACGGGAAACGGGCAGAGCGATGTTCTGAGTATACGTTTGCAATCGTCAGGGTGCCTCGACTCCAAGGCGATTCCGAGAATGGACGTCTATGTCAAAAACTGGTCGGATCGCACGAAATACTGCACGCCTGCTTTGGTGTCAGTTGCACAATAAAAAAACAACGCTTCGCGGCACTCCGGCGGCTGGCTATAAGTTTTTCTTCTGCAGGATGAAGACGGTGTCACCAAGTTCGTCGGATAGTTCAAGCGGTTCTTCGATGTCGTACCAGAAGTCGTAAACATCCAGCAGTTTGAAGGCTGGGACTTTGGCGAGCATACTGCGCATGTGGTCGGCCTCATACGTTCGCATGCGATAGCCTGACTTGTACTCGGCCAAAGATTCACCAGAAGTATTCTGGACGGACATCGTAAATTGAAGCGTTTCCAGACGCGTGCTGCGGTCACAACCTTCGACAACAAGCTGCATATTGATGGTGGTATCACCTTCTGTGACGCTCCATTCTTCTTCATCTTCTTCATCTGCATCTGGCGGAAGCAGGTGCATGCCGATGATGTACAGTCCTCCCTCCACCAGCATGCTGGCGACACTGTTCAGATGCTGAACAGCGTCCTCTTCAGTTAACAAATGACGAAACGTGTTGACCAGGCAATAGGCCATCTCAAACTTAACGCCCGGCAACGCATTAAGCATGTCGCCTTCAGCTACGTTGCCGGAAACGGATGCGAGCGCAAGCTGCGCCTGAGCATACTTAACGGACGCTGAACTCATGTCGACGCCGGTGATGTTGTAGCCGCGTTTTGCAAGTTCGACAACCAATCGTCCGCCACCGCAGCCGGGTTCGTACATAGAACGCACGGGAAGTGGGCAATACTTCAGAGCGGCTGCTTCAATAAAGTCGGTTTCCAGCACAGTGTCTTCGCCGAACGCCATGTCCCAATATTGTGGAACGTCATAACAGTTAGTTTCGTTTGTCACTTCGGGGCTAACCTTCGGTTGGTTGATGCTGCTTTAGATATTGCGGACACAGGTGAAGTTGGTGCGGCCGAGGATTCGCGGCATACTTCACGGATTCGAACCAGTCGCTACTGGCAATCCGGCCAGAGATTTAAGATGTTGAACACTCATCGAGATCAGGCTGACCTGTGCGTGAATGAATAACGTCGCCGGTTGCACAATTCACCTTTCATGTGTAACGACCAGCCTGTTCTATTCAGCGTTGGCTGACTGCTTAGCTGTAGTTGACTTAGCTGTAGTTGACGAGGCCAGCTGTTTGTTAAGCAGCTTTTCAATGTCGTCATTCATCATTGAAAACCATGGCAGGCGATTCCAGCAGCCATGTTCAGCATCCTGATAAGTCATCAGTCCGGTTGGAATTCCCAGCTGGGTTAGCCTGTCGCGTGCTGGCTGATTTCTGGCCGGGTTGTCTCGATCGCCGGTGAGAAAAAAGATGGGGCAGGTGTCGGCAGAAATGTGTTCATAGGCATCGGCCAGCCTGTAGAGCTCGGGGGATTCATCAATTGTCGCGCCGAGCCACTCCGTCGCGTTTGATGTCATACCTGTTTGTGAACGCTCTGCAACACTTCCGGTGGCAGTCTGCAGCGGCCCCGCCATTACGATTGCCACCTGAATTCGCGACGACTGATCGGAGAGCCCACCTTCGCCATGCAACGCCTTGTCGTTCCAGCCGGACGCCATCAGCCCAGCCAGATGTCCTCCAGCAGAACCACCGACCGCTCCGATGTGCGACGCGTCGATATTGTACTTTGATGCATTAGCTCGGAGAAATCGAACCGCGGCACTGCAATCATGCATGCCCGCCGGAAAGTGAGCCTCTCCGCCAAGACGGTATTCAATCGCGGCCGTCACAAAACCGCGTTTCGCGAGATCAATCGCGAGTGCACGAAACTTTACCTTGTCGCCTTTCAGCCATCCCCCACCATGAACTAACACGACGGCTGGCACCGGTTGTTGTATGTTGACTGGAACGAAAATGTCAGCCAGCAGCTTTCGCGTTCCGTATTCAGCGTAAACTGTGTTGAGATGTGGTGTAATGTTTGCCGGAATTGTTGTCGGGGGTGTTGAATTGTTGCGAATCAAAGTTGCCTGAATAGGTGGTTCCGGAGCTGGGCCTGAAATCTTCATTCGCTGTTTGTAGACGCCGCCGAAGCCTGTGATGTACAGAGTCTTCATGTCCTGATCACCGAATGTGCAGTTGATTGGCCGTGTGGGACACGCAATATTATCGAGCAGATTTCCTGCGGGATCCCAGATCCAGACATCCGTCGCTCCTGCGCAGTAAATGTTTCCGGCGCGGTCCACAGTCATGCCGTCGGCACCCAACGCTTCGCCGTCGTTCATTTTGGCAAGTTCAACTGCGGCACCAGCCCTGCCAGGTTCTTTTACGCGAATCGCGATGATTTTTTTAGGGCGATACGCAGCCACGTACAGAACTGAATTATCCGGAGAAATCGTAATTCCGTTCGGCGATTCAGCGGCCTCGGAAAACACAGACGATGCACCGGCGGGTGAAATGTAGATGACTTGATTCTGCTTCGTAAGAGTGAAGTAGATGCCGCCGTGTTGATCAACGACCAGATCGTTGGGACGCTTATCCGGCTTGTCGGAATCGTCGATCAACGAAATCATTTCGGGGCCAGCGGCAAAATGATTGCCGGCAAATGATTCAATCTTTGCGGCTGAGTTGTTCGAGACGTACAATTTGCCGTGACTAAAAACAGAAGCGCTGTAATGTACATCACCTTCTCGAACGATCTTCCATTCACCGCTGGTTGGGTTGAGTTTTTTGATTATCGCCTTCTTCACATCTGGAACATACAGGTTGGATCCGTCCCATGCAGGACCGTCGGCAAGGCCGAAGTCATCCGAAACCAATTCCAGAGCCTGCGAACGATCAACGGGAGACGCGTGTTCAGTCGACGTTTGAAAAGCCGTCGCGGGACCTACCGACAGCAGCAGAATGATGGTTACCACAGCAAGGCACGGTGGGTGAGTTGAAAACCTAGTCATGAATTTGGCGGCTTTGTTGATGGACATTCTGATTTGAACGCGAGCAAATTCGCGAAACGGCGGCCCAGACATTGTGGTCAGTTGCAACTGGCAAAGGAAACGCAGGCGAAGGCGTTTGACGGTATTTAGAAGCGCTGGCGGCCTTGCACTGTCCATTGTACAGCAGGGAAAACAGACGAAACTTCAGGGAGTGGAAATTGATAACCTCAACTGGCCCAGCAGAAGTTGATTTACGCCTTCGAACCGGGTCCGGCAGGGAGGAAGGCAGCGATAAGAAAGGTCTGGCAAACATTAACGCGCGGTCTCCATGCCAGGCGCGGGATTATTGCATCCCGTTTGTGGGAAACGAGCCCTCAACACCAAGGCCACTTTGAAACACGAAAACGCGCGGCTATGCTCCCGCAGCCCGCGGTGGGAATGCAGCATTGCTTCGATACTGGCAGCGATAAGGATGTTAGTGATTAATGGTCGATGACCGAACTACACATCGTCGCAGACGTACCAGCAGCATTGCTCAGGCCTACCGCGATTCTCACGAAGTGATGTCGATTGTGCTTTCAATCGCCGTTTTCGCGGGAGTTGGTTATTGGTTGGATTCCGGATACAGCTGGACTCCGGTTTTGACGATCTGTGGTTTGGTGATTGGTTGTCTGTTGGCGGCTGTCTCATTGAGGCAGTTGTTAGTGAAGCTTGACAGAAGGTCTCAGCAACACGACAGCGGCTCAGCCACCAGAGAAGCTTCTGAAGAGTGACTGGTTCACGGAAAATAAGTATTAGAAATTCGGCCTTCGTCCTGACTCTGGCAATCGCAGTCGGTTGGGCTGTTTGTTTCTGGCCAGCTCGGATGCTTAATGGTTCAGGTGGTATTTGGTTGATGTCAATTGCGGCAATTTGCTGTCTCATTCCGGGGTGGCTGGTTGTGTTTCTGACAACACTGAGTATCTTCCGTAACGATGTAGAAAAGATGTTGGCCCAGATGATTGTGCGTCTCACTTCGGTGGTCGCTGTTGTGCTGGTTACCAAGTGGATGAGCCCCGGTTTGGGTATCGTTGATTTTTATGGTTGGGTAATTGGATTCTATTGCCTAGCGTTAGTTATCGAGGTTCGGATTCTACAGAGTCAATTTAAGGCTTAACAACTTACGGGCAGATGCCTTGTTGTTATTCCAAACCGATATCACTTCAGATGACAGCTGAAACGCTTTCTGACTTCATATGAGTGCTGAGCCCGACAATTTCCATCATGTACGGGACTTTCCGTCCTTTGAGCTGCCTTTGGGCTTGAAGATCGATTTGCCTGTTGTGTTTGGGTTGCAGATTACCAAGTTCATGGTTCTGCAGCTGGTGGCCGCTGCGTTTGTTCTGTTTGTCTTTCGTGGTGTTGCCAGCAGGGTTCGTAAAGGTGAGCCGGTTCGCGGTCGCTTTTGGAACTTCTGGGAAGCTCTGGCTTTGTTTATTCGCGACGAAGTTGTTCGACCGACTATTGGTGAAGCCGATCACGGGCATGGTGATCCGGGGCACGACTCACACGCTCATTCGGCCGCAAGTTACGGTGGGCATTCGGCGGATAAGTATTTGCCGTTTATCTGGAGTTGCTTCTTTTACGTTTTGATCTGCAATCTACTTGGTGCCCTTCCATTTCTGGGTTCGGCAACCGGAAACATAAATGTAACGGCTGCTTTGGCTGTTACTGCAATGGGAGCGACGTTTGTATACGGGTCGCAGGTTATGGGGGTTTTTGGTTTTTTTGGAAACCTGATTCCTGATACCGGTGTTGGTGGGTTCGGTGGATTCGCTTTAGGCTGTCTGATGTTTGTGATCGAGTTGTTGGGCTTTGTTATTAAACACTCGATTCTGGCGCTGCGACTTTTTGGTAATATCATGGGTGGGCATACCGCGTTAGGCGTGATGCTCGCCTTTATCGGGCAAGCTGTTAAGCAGGGCCCGGCACTGTGGAGCGTTATTACTTTGGGTAGCATCGCTGGCCAGATCGGGATAGGTATGCTTGAGTTGCTTGTGGCTGTGCTGCAGGCTTACGTGTTCAGTTTTCTTGCGACAATTTTCATTGCTGGTTCTATTCACAAGCATTGAGGGCTGCCGGAAGGTTGTTTTGGCAAACTAATATTACTCGCTCTTTTGTTGTAGCGAGGCTTTCAACTGAGTGTCTTATACACACAAAAACGAGGAGTTTTCCTGTGAATCGGTTTTTTAAGCTTGCCATGCTGGTGGTTGGTGCTTTTTTGGCGACATCAGTTTCTGCAATGGCGCAGGACGCCCCGCGGGCACTGATTGACCTGTCACCGAGTTTCGGTGCTGGTCTGGTAGTTATTGGTGCTGGTTTGGGTATCGGCAAGCTGGCTTCGGCAGCATTCGAGAGCATGGCTCGACAGCCAGAAGTTGCTGGTGATGTTCGCGGTGGTATGATTATCGTCGCGGCGATGATCGAAGGTGCTGCTGTTATTGGTCTAATCGTCTGCATGATCAACTAATTGATCTATACGTGGCTGAATTGCGTTTTGTTGTTCCTTCTTGTGATTGTGTCGATGATGCAGCTTACCTATAAAAACCGAACGGCTGTTGCTGTCGTCGCAGGTCTGTTCTGCCTGTCGATAGCCATATCTACCTGCTCTGCAGAGGACGCTAAGCCCAGTGCTGAAAAGCCCGAAGCTCATTCGCCCAGCACTGAGGCAGCAAACGTTGATGATGTCCAGTCAGACGGTGGACATGCAGAAGGTGGGCACGACGACACCGGCGTTCCGATGAACTTTCAGGCCGACTTGGCTTTGTGGTCGTTGATAACATTTGTGTTGTTTATCTTCATTATGAAGAAGCTTGCTTGGACGCCAATGATTGAAGGTCTGGACCAGCGTGAGGCTGGAATTCGTTCTGCAATCGCTGACGCCACAGAGAATCAGCGTAAGTCGCATGCTTTATTGGCAGAGTACGAGCAGAAGCTTCGTGACGCTGAGAAAACTGTGGCTGAAATGGTAGCAGAAGCAAAACGAGACGCAGAGCGGACGGGGAAGGATATTGTCGCCAAGGCTGAAGCAGATGTGACAGCTTTGCGTGATCGGGCCACGTCGGACATTGATCAGGCCAAGAATACGGCACTATCAGAAGTGTTTTCTTCAGTGAATGCTCAGGTTGCTGCCGCAACAGAAAGAGTGCTCGGTAGAGCACTCAACGATGACGATCAGGAACGTTTGATTCAGGAAGCTTTGGCGGAAATTTCTGGCTAGGTTTTCATAGCTACCTACATTCAACGGTAGGTGGTGAATGTTGTTTTGAATGTGATGTGCGAAGCTGGCAGAGAGTTGGCTTCACGGAGAATGTCAACCAACGCGTGAGAACGGTGTTCTGCGGTTGAGCTGAGGTATGTATGTCTGAGCAAGCAAAAACTCAATCCGACCATGTGCTGGAAGATCCCGGTGTCAAGGCCGTGGCGAGTCTCTATGCTCGTAATTACCTGGGCGGCGCAAGTCAGAACGGCGTGGATGATGCTGTTTGTGAATTAGCGAGTTTTGTGGATGAAGTGCTGGAGCGTGCTCCTGAGTTTCGGACACTGCTTGTTTCTGATTCTGTCAGCCGTGATGACAAGTTAAGCCTGATTGGTCGAGTTCTAGCTCCGAGATGTTCTGAATACTTCGCTAACTTTCTGAAAGTGCTTGTTCAGCATGGTCGAATTGACCTAATTGAGCAAATTCGTCAGCAAGCTGTGATGTTACAGGAAGAGCTTGCCGGGCAACGGCGGGTTCTGGTTCGCACAGCGAAACCACTTTCGGACAATTCACGTTCACAAATTACAGACCAGTTGAAAAACAAACTCGGATTCGATCCTATTCTACAGGAATCGGTCGACGAATCCTTAATCGGTGGCCTGGTTATACAGGTCGGTGACACTGTTTACGATTCATCTCTGCGAACCCGCCTCAAAACGCTCGCGGGTCGTTTGACGGAGAGAACTTTAAATGAAATTCAAAGCGGACGAGATCGCTTCAGTCATCCAGAAGGAAATTGAAGACTTTCGCGGTCAGATTCAGACCGCAGAAGTTGGCCGCGTAATTGAAGTAGGGGACGGCATCGCACGATGCACCGGTCTTTCTACGGCAATGGCAGGCGAGATGGTGGAATTCCCCAATGGGGTTCGCGGTCTGGCATTCAACCTGGAAGAAAACAGCGTAGGGGTCGTGATTCTTGGGGACTACCTCAAGATCAAAGAAGGCGACGAAGTGAAGTCAACGGGAACACTGTTATCAGTGCCCGTTGGTGACGCAATGCTTGGTCGCGTCGTCGATCCATTGGGTAATCCAATGGACGGCAAAGGTCCCATCATGACCAGTGAGTCTCGACCCGTCGAGCACGAAGCGGTCGGTGTGGCTGGACGTCAACCTGTCAAGGTGCCTCTGCAAACAGGTATTAAGGCAGTGGACGCGATGACTCCGATTGGTCGTGGTCAGCGAGAACTGATCATCGGGGACCGGAAGACGGGCAAAACGGCTGTCGCCATCGACACCATTCTGAACCAAAAAGGTACTGGCGTAAAGTGCGTCTATGTGGCCTGTGGCCAGCGATCTGCATCCATTGCGGGTGTTGTCGAAATACTTCGCGAGCATGGCGCTCTGGATTACACCATCGTGGTGGCCTCCAGCTCGGCGGACCCAGCTCCGATGCAGTATATCGCTCCGTACGCGGGTGCGGCGATGGCTGAACACTTTATGTACAACGGCGAAGACACGCTGATTGTCTATGATGACCTTTCAAAACAGGCGATCGCTTATCGCCAGATGTCTTTGTTGATGCGTCGCCCGCCTGGTCGCGAAGCGTTTCCAGGTGACGTGTTTTATTGTCATAGCCGACTTCTTGAACGAGCCGTAAAGCTTAGCGACGAGTTAGGTGGCGGTTCAATGACTGCTTTGCCAATCATTGAAACACTGGAAGGCGAAGTTTCTGCTTATATTCCAACGAACGTAATTTCGATTACAGACGGACAGATTTATCTGGAACCAGACTTGTTCTGGAAGGGTATTCGGCCCGCTATCAATGTTGGTATCAGCGTGTCTCGCGTGGGTGGAAATGCTCAGACAAAAGCGATGAAGAAAATCGCTGGTTCTCTGCGGCTGGACTTGGCGGCGTTTCGCGAACTGGAAGCGTTTGCTCAGCTTGGAACTGAACTTGATGCGGCTACGCAGCAGCAACTTGATCGGGGTTACTGCATGGTTGAACTGCTGAAGCAGCCTCAGTATCAGCCGATGCACGCAGCAGATCAGGTCATTGTGATTTATGCCGGTGCGAAAGGTTATCTGGATAAAGTGCCAATAGCACAGGTTCAGGCAGCTGCAACATCTTTGCTTGAATTCATGAAGACAGAACACGCTGACGTGCGTGACAAACTGATCGCCCAGGCTGAATTGACTGGCCAAATTGAAGATGGTCTCAAGATTGCTTTGGCGGCATTCAATGCTCGTCAGGCAAGTGTTTAAGAATATGGTTTGTCCCGCCGAGGGCGAACCGTAGGCTCAGTTTAAACTTTGTACAGTTCTACGTAGCTGCTAAATCTGATCGTCGAAGGCAGCCTGGCTTGAAACAAGTCGGGCTACTGGTTTCAAACAGACGTAACTCATGGCCAACGCAAGATTACTTGTTAAACGACTTAAGTCAGTCCGGAATATCCGCAAGATTACGCGGACGATGGAACTGATTGCGACAAGCCGTTTCAAGAAGGCGATGGATCGAGCTACAGAAGCTGCAGAGTACACTCGGAAGATTTCCGAAATTGTCGGAGACCTAGGCAAAGCCAATCTGAAGTTTTCTCATCCGCTGCTGGAAGAGCGTGCAGAAACGAAGAGGTGTGTGCTGCTTGTGCTGACCTCAAACAGAGGGCTGTGCGGCGGCTATAATGGCGCTGTTCTAAGGCACACGCTAAAGCACATTAAGCAACTGAAGCAGGACAAAGTCGAGTATTCGATGGAAGTATCGGGGAAGCGAGGAATCAAGTTCCTCAACTTCCAAAAACTTGCCATGGCAAGCAGCTATACTCATTTTGAGGACAGCCCCACGTTTGCTCAAGTTGATCAGCTTGGAACGCGTTTCGTGGATGACTTTGTCTCCGGCCGAATAGATCGCCTGGATGTTGCCTACACCTCGTTTCAGTCAATTTCCCGACAGACCGCAGTGGTGGAATCAATTCTTCCGCTATCGGGTCTTTCTGGTCAGCAAGGCGATGTTGAAGCGGCCGCCGGACTTGGGCCGGATTACGAATTTCACCCGTCTCCGCAGGAGATTCTGGAAGAAATTGTACCGGCCGCGTTTCGAGCAAAGTTGTTTAAATGCTTCTTGGATGCGGCTGTCAGCGAGCAGATTGCTCGGATGGTGGCGATGAAGGGGGCGACAGAAAATGCAGACGAAATGGCTGGCGATCTGAAGCAGCAGTACAACCGAGCCCGTCAGGCGGGAATTACTTCCGAGCTGGCAGAAATTATTGGCGGTGCTGCCGCCCTTGAGTAGTAAATCATTGCACCGAGTTTTGATTCGGTGCATTTGCTGACAAACCAGTTTCAGTGCAGGTAGCACTTAGACTGTTGTGTCGGCAACGGAGTCTCTGGCTTCGAACTTGGGTATCTTTGGCCTGTAAGCCATAGTTCCCGTAGCAAACAAACACGACAAAATATCCACCCGAAGCGCAAGCTAAAGGGAAAGACGATGAGCGAAGAAAAAACTGGCGCGGTAACTCAGGTTATCGGTTCAACATTCGATGCAAAGTTTCCAGAAGGCAACCTTCCGGAAATTTACAATGCCTTGAAAGTCAGGGACAGCGTCAACGGTATTGAAATCAGCATTACTGGCGAAGTGCAGCAGCACCTCGGCGGTGGTAAAGTACGCTGCGTGGCTTTGGGAAGCACGGAAGGTATGGTTCGCGGTATGACCGTAACCGATACTGGCGGACCATTGTCAGTTCCTGTTGGAAAAGGAACACTGGGACGAGTCTTCAACGTAACTGGCGACCCGATTGACGGCCGTGGTGACGTTGATTACGAAGATCGCTGGACGATTCACCGTCACCCACCCAAATTGGAAGACCTATCGGCGAAGACCGAGCTGTTTGAAACAGGAATTAAAGTTGTCGACCTGCTGACACCATTTGTGCGCGGCGGAAAAGCAGGTCTTTTCGGCGGAGCGGGTTTGGGCAAGACGGTTATTTTGACTGAATTGATTGCTCGAATCGCCAGTTCCCATGGCGGTTATTCGGTGTTCGCCGGCGTCGGCGAAAGAACTCGCGAAGGAAACGACCTTTGGTTGGAAATGCAGGAAACCAAAATCGGCGACACCGGTCGCTCGGTTATTGAACAGACGTGCATGGTGTTTGGCCAGATGAATGAGCCTCCAGGTGCTCGCCTTCGCGTTGCCCTTTCAGCACTGACCATGGCAGAATGGTTCCGTGATGCAACCGGAGCTGACACCCTGCTGTTCGTCGACAATATTTTTCGATTTTCACAGGCTGGTTCAGAAGTTTCCGCGTTGCTGGGACGAATGCCTTCGGCCGTGGGTTACCAGCCAACACTCGGGACGGAGCTGGGCGAGCTTCAGGAACGTATTACCTCCACCAAAAAGGGAGCGATTACATCCGTTCAGGCGGTATATGTTCCTGCCGACGACCCAACCGACCCCGCACCAGCGACAGCCTTCTCTCACCTGGACGCCTTCATTTACCTGGAGCGAAAGATTTCTGAAAAGGGAATTTATCCGGCGATCGACCCACTGGCGTCGTCCAGCAGAATTCTAGACCCCCAGTACGTGGGCGAACGCCACTATGCGATCGCTCGACGTGTTCAGCAGACTCTGCAACGTTACCGGGAACTTCAGGACATCATTGCGATTCTCGGTGTGGACGAATTGAGCGAAGACGACAAGCTGATCGTACATCGTGCTCGACGTATCGAACGATTCCTGTCACAACCATTTCTGGTTGCTCAGGTATTCACAGGCAAAGAAGGTAAGATTACGCCTCTGGCCGACACGATTCGCAGTTTCGAAGAACTATGCGATGGCAAGTGGGACCATCTGCCTGAATCGGCATTTATGTATGTCGGTGCTATCGAAGAAGCTGAAGAGCAATATAAGAAAATGCAGGCTGAAGCGAAGAAGTAACCATCGAAAGGCCGAAAGCTTTTTGAGTCGTATCTTCCGCTGCAGATAATAATTATCGTAGAGATCCCGCACCTTCGGGAACTAAATCAAGAACGGGCGAACAAACGAAACGCTTGTTCAACGACAAATACAGGACACCATTGTGGCTGACCTTCGTCTAGTTTTAGTAACACCAGAAAAAACGCTGTTCGATCGCCCACTCGCATCGATACGCGTGCCTATGTTCGACGGTAGCGCCGGCATCTATCCGGGTCGTGCTCCGTTAGTTGGAAGACTTGGAATCGGTGAACTAAAGCTGCTGGGGAACGATGGTATCAGTGAATCGTTCTTCATTGAAGGTGGGTTTATTCAGATCAAGGGGGAATTGGTTTCCGTGCTGACCAACGCCGCAATGCCTGTTTCGAAAATCAGTCGTAAAGCCGCTGCGGATGAGCTGGCTAAGGCTCAGTCAGAAAAGGCAAAAACGGACGAAGAAGTGGTTAGCAATGCCAGGAAGCTGGAACGAGCGCGCAAGCTGGTCAGCATGGCAACCGTCGACTAGACTAAATCCTACATCGAATATGATTCGAAAGCCCGGCATTGAGAAAGTGTCGGGCTTTCATTATTAGGCGAGACAAAACAATGGCCAAATTTGATGCTCGAGTTGATAGACTTGTGATGGAGACCCGAACTCTGTGGGATCCGTCTGTTGGCGAATTGGCCGAAGAAGATCGTCGTTGGGTCTCAGCGGAAATCCATAAGCACCCAGAGTTAGCCGGCAACATTTCCTACGAACGAAGCCACACGGGATTCACTCGACTAATCACCGTGACGCTTGAAGATATTCAGCGACTGTATCTTTCCAAAGAATAGATGTAGCCGTTGAATGATTGGTCTTCAGATCGGATCCTGAAGACAGCGGCGCTGTTGTATTCAGGGGCATCTGAAAAACTGCGATTCTAATTGGTAAATGTACGAGCTTAGCTGGCAGGATGGACTTGCAGCATGAGGCAGTCATGTCTTACCCGGCCGAGTATGGTTTCGGAACCATGTTGCTTGCCCCGCATGAGGCAATGCTGTTCGCGTCGCGTTGATTGACGTTGACCCTACACGTTTGGCAGCGTTCCCTGCGAATTGAGCATTGACGTTGAAAAACTCAGGAGTCCGTCTGGAAATTTAAGAGGCTTGTATATTTGGGTGGACGTACCTTGGCTAAGAATGTGTGTTCGACACGTTCCATTTGGGCGCTGGTAATGGCCTTCCAAAAGACCGGAGACTTCGGATCCTGTCGGCAAGGCTGCCCGAATGATTTTTCGGGCGTCGGTACCGTGGTTTGTTTCACCCTTGGGAAGAACAGCCGTGGCTGGACGAAGACGTGGCAAGATTAGCGGGCACTGGCACGAGGCCGAGATCGCATTGAGGCCTGGCGTCGGTCACGCAAATTCCTGGATCGGATTCCGGAGAAGCTGAGGTCACTGGCGGTCAGACTGGTGGATGCTCATGGCATGAGTCACATGGCTTCTGTGTTGAAGCTGGATTACCGTTGGCTGGACAAAC
>JBDNFN010000337.1:0-19776 GCA_041689795.1 Fuerstiella sp.
ATGTGCTGCCAACTGCGGTGGACTTGCCACCTCAACAGGCGAGCACCGCAGGGCGTCTTAAAAGCCGGATTTGAAGGTGCGTGTTGCCTACCTCGAATCGCAAATGTCGCGTTCGAGTTGGCCTGACGGATGTGCTGCGGCGGGTTCGTCCAGAGCATCCGTGTTATTATGATAGGTGCAAGGATGCTTTGACACCCTAGATGACGCCACGTAAGATCGCCAAGAGACTGAGCCAACATCAGAATCTCCGAATCAAACCACTACCCGATATCTTTGTTTCACGCGAATTTCGTGGTGTCGCAGATATGAATCCGATCAAGAAACGCAATCTGCGGAACCCAGGAGAAATAATGACGTTGACCAAAGATTTTCAACACCTCGGCGTCATTGGCGAGGGTTCATTTGCGAGGGTTCATTTGCGATTGTTTCACGTTACCGGTCTCTAGCAACCGGAAACAGGGTCGCCGTCAAGCGATTACGGGAAGAATATAGAGAGCACGAAGTCACCGCAGCTAGATTTAATAATGAAGCACAGATCCTTCGCCAATTGAACGGTACAAATGGTGTGGTCGCATTAGAGGCGGATTATTTGAATGCACCTGACTTTGCTTTCGTGATGCCGCTGGCAGACTGCCACCTTTATGACTTCGTAGAGAAACGAAACAACACTTTGGATCTTGCTCAGAGATGCAAAGTCTTTGACAACATTATCAACGGAATCACCCAGGCCCACAACCAAGGCATTCTGCACCGTGACATCGCACCTCATAATGTCTTGATGTTTGGCGATGAGCCGGCTCTTAGTGATTTCGGGCTTGGAAAAAATCTCCATGAACTGCAAGGACTTACCAACAGTAGTGCAGCTGGCTACGGACATGCACATTATGTTGCACCAGAGCAGCTGACCGGTTTGAAATCGGCTACAGTGCAGAGTGACGTATATTCGATGGGGAAGCTTCTCAACTTTGTGGTGACAGGGAAGACGCCTGACCGACTCTACCCGTGCGAATTCTCACCACTAATTCGTAGGTCTACGGAATCGGATGTGCAAAAGCGAATGCAGTCGATGGCGGAGTTTTCCAAACTCTATGAAGCAACGAAGCGGTTGTACTTTGAACCGATACCAGTTGACGCAAGTACTGTAGAGTCAATTGCAGCGAGCGGAGAAACAGTGGCGTGGGATGTCTGGCACAGGGCTGCAGTCGAAGGGCGATTTTCCGGTCATCCTTACTATGGATACTTGAAGCCGGTGATGGACTACTTGTCTGAGGATATACGTCTCACAGCCTACGCTGATTCAGTGGAAGCAGATTTGATTGCCTTCGCTAGCAAATTTGAATCGGTATTAGATGAATGCATCGGCAGCCTCGGGTGGCCATTTTCGAAGTCGACTGCGTTCGCAGAATTTCTTCGGCGGCTTAACGCTGCGACGACCCAAATCGAAGTGCAGACAATGTGCATTAGATCTGTTTGGGACCTTGCCTATCCATCTGATCAATGGGGAGCACAAGCAGTTGCTCGGAAAATGTTCAACAAAGGAGAGGTTTCCGATGAAGCTCTTCCTGAGTTGGCCGGACACATACTGCAATCCGATTTTGCGATTGATCTTAGCCGATTCAGTGATGTTGACTTTCCAAATGTCATCCAGAAAGCAGTATCCCATGCCGCTGGCAGCAATGACTCATGATGCTATTCTGATCGATGTGTGGCTAACGTGCCGAATTTCGATCGAGGCGGCAGGGGTGCTGACGCCAGGATACAGCGATATTGCACGCAATGGCCGTGTTTTCTGGCCCATGACAATCGGATCGACACGGTCCATCAGATGGCCGAAGCCCATGGTGATTTTGTCTGGGTTAGGGATCGAGTCCAGCCAATCCAGCACGTCAACTTTGTCCGAGATGCAACCGTTAAGGCTGGTTGCAATGTAGACACTTTTGGCTCCAAACGGCTTGAAGCAAAGTCGTTGCATCAACCTTCTGAAAACTTAACGCCCTTTTTACGAATCAGTCACACGTTTGCTCGTTCTCGGAATTTTCTGTTGGTCCACAGGAGGCAATCAACATCATGATCGTATTCCGAAGATGATCAGGGAGCTGGTCCCACAGACCTACAATGTGACGTAGATCGCAGTCCGCTTCCGACATTTGTTGACAAGTTGAGCCATCCGAACACTGACTATTTACTGACCGGCCAACAAGGCCGCTTCCTAAGATGTTCTCTGTCAACGGGTTACAACTTCTGGCGTCGGGGTTCAATTCCCCCCGCCTCCAAATTTGAAAGGACTTGCGAGAAATCGCAAGTCCTTTTTTCATAGGTACTTACGTCATTTATAGCAACAGAAAACCCACAGGAAATCCCCGTTTAGGCCCTGATATTGTCTGTTTTGAGCCGTGTTTATGTCTAGTTTGGCCGTTGTCGGAGGCGCATTATGAGCCTATAGTTCCCTGAAAACAGACACGAGGGGAGACTTGCCGATGCCCAGCTACGAAAAGGAATTGAAGAGGTCCAAGGACGGTTCGATCGTTCGATATGTTGGCTACAACCTGCAAGGAGTTCCCGAAAAATTCAGGCTGGGCTATGACATGAACGCAGCCAAATCCCGCGAAGCGCTGATTCGTGCGATGTGGGATGAAATTGAAGGTCGCCCCCGTGGAAGTGAGCGAGCATCCTGGGACGCTGCGAGCTTAAAGGCTGCGAAGGAAATCGCCAAAGGCAAAGCACCAATATTGCCAAAGCGTGATTACGAGGACTTGGTAAGGTACGCTCAACGCCTCCAGGCCATAACCATCAAGACTGGAACTGCGTTTGAGCCAACTGATCCAATCCTTGTTGATCTTGGCATCGAAGACCTTCGCAACGAACTCGCCCAGGTCCGAATGCAGCTTTCAACAGCAATCAACGTCACCAAGCCGACCGGCGTCACACTTGGCAATGCGTTGGATGCCTACGACATTGTTCTTCGCAGGGAAAACACTGAGCCGACCGGCGCACTACGGCCCTGGGGCAAGACGCAGGTTGACCAATTGAAGTCCGTGAAAACATATCTCGGAGACGAGCGTTTTGGTGGAATTGATTTCACCAGGCTCGATCTAACAGAAATCACTTACAACCGTGGTGATGAGATTTACGGTGTCTTCCGCAAGCGTCCGTTGACCTTGCGGAGCAAGCTGACGACACGAATGACCCCATCGTCAGCAAAGAACTTAATCAAAGCCCTTGGGAACTTCTTTGATTGGCTTGACGGTGAGGAGTCTTTTGAGTGGATGTTTCCGAGACGCTTTCATTCCATCGTAAAGACGCCGGATAAACCGACGCCCGCTGAACTGTACGACGGGCGAATTGCCAAGCAGCGGAGTGTTATTCCCGATGAGAGCCTGAAGGTTTTGTTTGAGTATGCTCTGCCCATCGAGCGGCTAATTTTACTTCTTGGGTTGAACTGTGCATTCGGAGCTTCGGAAATTGGCCAGCTTCGCTCGGAGTTCGTGCGACTGGATGAAAGTATCATCGAAGGGATTCGTTTCAAGTCGGGGAACGAAACCAAGCACAAGCTCTGGCACCAATCAGTTGTAGGACTGCGGTGGTTCATCGGCAAACGCGCCGGTGTTGTACCCAAAAAAGCTGAGCATCGGGATGTGGTTTTCTTGACGGAACGTGGTCTTCCCATGTGGCATTCGACCGCCAAGGGAAATACCTCCGATAGCTTCAGCAATACTTGGAACAACTTGATCGAACGTGTCCAAAAGGACAAGCCAGAGTTTCCAAAATACAGCTTCAACAAACTCCGAAAGACTTCGGCGACACGGATATTGAAGATCGCAAGTGCTGAAGTTGCGTCAATGATCCTGGCACACAAGACCATCAGTGATGATGAGCTTCTTCATCATTACGCCTTGATCCCGTGGGAAAAACTATTTGCCGCTCAACTGCAATTTGAGCGAGAAATCTCAGCAATGTTGGAACCCCAGGAAGGCAATGATCCTTGGGCCGAAAAACAAAAGGTCTACATCGGTGTTGCTAAGTCGAAGGCGATCCTGGCTCTTCATCAGTCTGGCAATCAGGCAAAGGAAATCGCCACCCAGCTTGGTATAAGCGTCGCAACAGTGAACCGGCACATTCAGGTCAAACACGGCAGGATCAGGCAAGAGCCGTGATCACGGAATGCGGAAGTCAAAAAGAAATCCCCAACCCAAGAGCTTTGAATCTGAACTGAAATCCTGCAACGCCTGTAAATCGTTGCATGGGTTTCCTGGGTTGTTGAACACTTTCCATTCTGTGTAGTGATGGCCATCATTGCTCCCTTTGTTCCAGGAACTCCACCACGGCGTCCAGCCGCTTGTCGTCTAAGCCCGCCATCTTGCGAAACACGTCTGGTCGCTCAAGGACGCGCTTTCGGATTGCTTCGGGGATTTTCTCAGCCAGGAGCAGAAGTTCATCGGGGTCTGCGTCCAGGGCCTTGGCCAGCTTTACGATCAATTCATCGCTGGGAAATTCTCCGAAACTGAGCTTTTGGTTTTCAATTTTTGACAGGTATGTGAACGTAACGCGGACCTTCTTTGCCAAGTCCCGGAGCGTCAAGTTTTTCACCTGACGTAGCTCTCGTATCCGCTCACCGAATGTCATTGCTTGATCCTGGTGGTTGACCACCGATCCGCTTGCTGGAAACGCCCGGTTATGGTAGACTGGTAGCACGAAACAGTCAACACGCTGGCACGGACAGAATGTCTGATGTAGAGGTAGTGGCCCGCAGCCGCAACTTACATGCTCGCATGATGCTGGTGATGGCCAGAATTTCCCCCAAGGATTAAAGCCGGTGAGCAGGTTGCCGACGACCAGACCGATGCAACCAAACGACAAACCCAGCCGATTGGCCCGAAAAAAAAACACGGAGGCTGGAAGCAGTCGTGTAGGGGACGAGCCGAGCGAAAACCGGAAAACGAAACTGTCTGAATCGTTGGGCTTCCGTGATGCTATTTCGAGCGTCCATAACAGTCGGACGATGATGTTCGCTGAGTTGTCGCTCATATTGGATCACGTTGGCGTGAAGGCAAAGACCAGCGAGTATATCTCTGCTGTGATTGAGCAAAACATATTGGGCAAACCGACTCAGACGACTCGGAAGAGAACTGCCCGGCTGCTTGTTGATCTTTATACTCTGGACCCATCCCGTGCAGTCTTCCGACTCCTTCGGCACTTTTGGATTGCTGATCCAGCGGCTAGGCCCATGCTGGCGTGTTTGGCTGCAGCGGCCCGTGACCCCCTTTTCCGTGATATGACACCGTTCGTGTTTTCAATCCCGGTTGGGGCGTCCGTCGATTCTAAAGAAGTGGCCAAGTCGCTGGGCGAAAAGTTTTCGGGAAGGTTCAGCGCCGCAACGCTCACATCCACTTCACAAAATCTTGCTTCATCGTGGACTCAGGCCGGGTATCTGACCGGCAAGATAAACAAAAAACGGACCCGTCCGGTCGTAACGCCGGTATTGGTGACGTATGCCTTCCTGCTCGGTTACTTGTCTGGCAATCGCGGCAAAATGCTGCTTGATACGATTTGGACACGAATGCTGGTAAGGACGCCTGCCGAAATCACGGACCTTGCAATGGATGCTTCCAAACAGGGCTGGATGACATTCAAGGCCGCAGGTTCCGTCTACGAGATTACCTTTCCCGGACTGCTGACACCGCAAGAGGAGAAGGCTTCCTATGAACCGGATTGAACTCCTCAAGAAGAACTATCAAAAGTTCTGCGAGAATCATTGGGACCGCAACGTATCGGGCGCGCAGCGAGTCTGGTTGGCTGTCTATGACAAAGAAGACGAGCGTAAGCTGAGGATCAGGCTGGGACTGTTTGAGGAAGCCACGCATCATGCGGGTCGCAAATGGGTCGCCATTGAACTGACCGATGTTTTTGCGAACTGGATGTGCGGGCCGGACAATGCCGACTACGCCGAAAGTTACTTCGAGTCCATTGATAGTCTCGACAGCGCCAAGCTGGGCGAATTCATGGAATCGCTCGTTGCTCGCATTCGATCTGCATTGTCCGCTCTCCCTGATCCTGAGAACACGGTGTTGGCTCTCTACGGGGTTTCGTCTTTATTCGGCTTCCTCAAGATTTCAGAAGTGTTGCCCAAAGTTGAAGGGGATGTGAAGGGCCGATTATTGGTCTTCTTCCCCGGTGTCTACGAACAAAATAACTACCGCCTGCTCGATGCACGAGACGGCTGGAATTACCTTGCTTATCCGATCACCGCCAGCGATGTGGAGGCCCGCCCGTTATGATGAATCTTGAGATTTACGAGAAAGACCCGCGTACCCACACCCTGCTCAATCAGGGTGTCGCCAAAGTTACCAGCGGTCAGTCATCTGCAGAACTTGACACCCTGGAGTACGAACTCAAGAACTTCGTATGCGATGGTCAGTATTCCGAGGGATTGAGTCGCGTTCTTAGCACCTTCCTGGGCCACTTGGATAAGAGTGAGCAACCGGGTGTATGGGTCAGCGGCTTTTTCGGATCAGGCAAATCGCATCTGGTGAAAATGCTCCAGTATCTCTGGGCCGACTTTGCATTCGAGAACGGCGCAACAGCCAGAGGGTTGGCCAAGCTGCCAACCGGCGTGAAAGACCTTCTCATAGAACTGACGAATGCGGCCAAGCGTCACGGTGGACTACACGCCGCTGCTGGTGATCTGCGGACTGAAGCCAAAGAGAGTATCCGGCTCGCCTTGCTGGGCATCCTCTTCAAATCGGTCGGACTGCCGGGCGACTACACCCGTGCATGTTTCCAGATGTGGCTGCGTGATGAAGGACTTGAAAAAGACATTCGTGAATTCATTACGGAGGCCGGTGGATCATTTGAGAAAGAGCTTACCAATCTCTACGTCAGCAAGTTGATGGCTCAGGCGCTTCTGGAACACCGTCCTGAGTTCGCCTCTAAGCCGTCTGATGTTCCGATTTTGTTGAAGAGTCAGTTCCCGCCAGACCCCAAGGATGTGTCTACGGACCTGATGATTGAGAAAATCCAACAGGCCATCGGCAAGAATGGAAAGCTGCCGCTGACTCTCGTTGTTCTTGATGAAGTCCAGCAATTCATCAATGACGACCCAGAGAGATCAAAAGATGTCCAGGACATCAAAGACCTGGTCATTTCCCGGCTTGGACCAAACGTCATTCTGGTTGCCACGGGTCAGAACGCACTATCCGGCACCGCACTGCTCCAAAGGCTCCAAGGGCGATTTCCGGTCACTGTCGAATTGCAGGACACTGACGTTGAGCAAGTGACGCGAGAAGTTGTCCTCAAGAAGAAACCCACAGCGGAAGCTGGGTTGAAGAAACTTCTGGATGACCACAGCGGCGAAATTGAAAGACAACTCGCCAGCACCAAGATCGCTTTCTCCAGCAAAGATCGTAACCTGCTGGTTCAGGACTATCCCATCCTTCCGGTGCGACGGCGATTTTGGGAGCGAGTTCTGCGGGCCGTTGATAAAGCGGGGACCGGCGCTCAACTTCGCAACCAACTCTGGGTCGTTTACGACGCGGTGAAGCAAACGTCCGAATGGCCGCTTGGAAACGTCGTCGGTGGAGCGTTCATCTATGACGCATCCATCAAGAGTTCGGCACTCAAGTCAGGGACGCTGCTTCAGGAAATCTCGGAAACAATTGCCAAGCAGAAGAAGGAAGAAGACGGCGAACTTCGCTATCAAATCTGCGCCCTCATCTTCTTGATTGGCCAACTCCCACACAACAACGAACCGTTGGATGCTGGGATTCGTGCCGATGCTGACACCCTCGCCGATTTGCTCGTCACTGATCTGACCCAGAGCAGTGCCGAACTTCGTAAGAAGATTCCGTTGCTATTGGAGAAGCTGGTCACGTCCGGTGCAATCATGCAAGTCGATAGCGAATATCGAATGCAGACTCGTGAAGGGTCCGAATGGAATCAGATGTTCCTTGAGGCCAAGAACAAGCTGCTTAACGACGCTGGGAAACTGGCCAGTGAACGGTCGCAGTTGCTTCGGTCCCAATGCAGTGAAGTTCTGAAAAAGTTCAAGCTCCTCCACGGCGACAGCAAGGAATCAAGAAAAATCGAACTGCACTTCGGCGACGTGGCCCCACCCACCGATGGTTCGGCCATTCCAGTGTGGGTCCGTGATGGCTGGGAGGTCGAAGAAAAGACCGTCCTCAATGACGCACGAACGGCTAGTGATTCAACAGCGATGATCTATGGTTACATTCCTAAGAAGGACAAAGCTGAGGAACTGAAGCAAGCCATCGCTGGGTATTATGGGGCTACGACCACTCTGCAAGCAAAAGGAACGCCCTCCGGAGATGAGGGCATTCACGCTCGTAAAGCGATGGAGACTCGTCAGGAGCAAGCGGAGAAATCACGCGACAAACTCATTATCGAAATCCTGAATGATATTCAGGTCTACCTCGCCGCTGGTGACAGCATCCCAGGGACTTTACTCAGTCAAAAGATTCAAGACGCCGCCACGCTTTGTCTGGATCGTCTGTATCCACTCTTCCATCAGGCCGACTCTGCCGACTGGCACAAGGTGATCGAACGAGCCAAGAAGGGTGACGGCGATGCCCTGACTGCTGTGGGTCACAAGGGCGACCCAGAGAATCACGCAGTCTGTAAAGCGATTCTGGATTTCGTCGGCAGTGGTAAGAAAGGAACTGAGGTCCGTAAGCAGTTCGGCGGCGTAAAATATGGTTGGCCACAGGACGCCATTGACGCCGCTCTGATTGTTTTGTTCAACGCTGGCGCAGTTCAGTCTCGAATTAGCTCCGAACCCGTAGCTAAGGGCAAGCTGGACCAGAAGAATATCGCTGCCGCTGATTTCCGCTGTGAAACGATCACTCTTTCAAAGGTGCAACTCATTGCTATCCGAGGCGTTTACAAAGCCATCGGACTCAATTCTCATGCAGGCCAGGAGTCATTACACGCTCCAGATTTTCTCAATCAGCTTAAACGCCTTGGGGAAGCTGCCGGTGGTGATGCACCACTGCCCAAATGCCCGGACACAAGCTATGTCACCGACATTGCTAACCGGGTCGGCAACGATCAGTTGAAGGCGATCTTCGACAACAAGGACCAAATCACCAAACAGATCACGGACTGGCAAAGTGATCGCGATCTGATTGCACAGAGGTCTTCCAAATGGACTCAGTTGATTGCCCTTTTGAAGTTTGCTGCCGACCTTCCAGTGGCCGCTGAAGTTCAACCCGAAGTCGCAGCCATTGAGAAAGACCGTAAGGTGCTGGCCAATCCCGATCCCGTTCCAGGGATGGTGGAAAAGCTGACCAGCGCACTTCGAGCAGCACTCAATGAAGCCCATTCCAAGTTCTCTGGGGACTACGAAGTTCGTCTGACAACCTTGACGGAATCTCCGACATGGAATCAGATCACCCAACCACAGCGTCACGAAATCCTTGGTGCTAGTGGCATTCGGGAAATGCCGAAGATCGCCGTGGGAACAACGGAGGAAGTTCTCGACACTCTGCGGCATACCAAGTTGACTGAACTTAGTGCGATCAGCGATGCACTCCCCACACGGTTCCAGCACGCGGCACAGGCCGCAGCAAAATTATTGGAGCCGAAAGCCCAATCCATTTCGCTTCCTGGCGGCACGATTCAGAACGAAGCCGATTTGCAATCGTGGCTTGATGATGTCAAAAGCCGCGTATTGACCAAATTGAAAGACGGCCCGGTGATCCTTTGATTTACATCTCCATAGGTTTCGTTCGATGGCAACAGTAGTAATTCCTTCTTGGACTGCTAGCGGCGTGATACCGCCTGTTAGTTCTGCCGGGCCAATAAATGCGGAACGCTCGCCGTATGTGGTGTCGCTCTCAGAGTTCGTGCTGAGATTCGCTACGTCCACAAAACGAAACTACATATTGAATGGGTTTCTGCGTTACCGAAGCCGTCTGCACACTGCAGGTCTGACCACCGGGTTCCAATGGCTTGACGGCAGCTTCCTGGAGAATATTGAAGTAACAGAAACCCGTGATCCAAATGATCTTGATGTCGTTACGTTTTTTTCGTTGCCAGTTGGGTCTACGCAACTGCAAGTTCAGTCTCGCGCTCCAGACGCTTTCCCACTGACTGCTGGCGAGCGTGCCAGTTTCAAAAATACGTTCTTCGTCGATCCCTATTTCGTTTCATTAGGATCACGCGCGCCTCTACTCGTTCAGCAAAGCGCGTACTGGTACAGCATGTGGTCCCATCGGCGTGATTCCACTTGGAAAGGGTATCTGCAAATTGACCTCGACCCTGGAGAGGATGCACTCGCCGCCATCCAGTTGAAAGCACCGGCGATCTCAGGAGGATCACCATGAACCTGCAAGAGTACAAACACCTGCTCGCCGAGCGAGTGAGCCTTCAGCGAATGCTTGCGGAGATTCCCATTGAGGATGTTCTTGACAGGTCCGGCTTGGAATCTCGACTGGAGTTTGTTGAACACGAGTTGAAGGATGTCACTCCACCGAGTCGAGAACCGGCCCGCGCTCGACTGACGTTTCGTGGTCGCCCTGTTGTGGGACAGCATGGCATCTTCGCCGAATTCGGAGCCAAAGCGACATCGGCTTTTGCCGACGCAGTTGCGAAGGTAGCGGCGGGACTATCCGGGCCGTTGTCCTCAATGGGACCGATTCCAAACCGTAATGAGTCGCGATTGCTTATCACTGGCACTGCACTTGGTTCGTTCGGATTTGAATTTGAAGAAGCTCCAATCGGCAACCACCTAGATTTTGGTGAAGACACGATTGCTGGTCAGGCTTTGGAACTGATTCAGAATCTTCTCCGTGGCACGTTGGGAAGCGACGATGATCTCGCGGATTCGGCAGTGGCCACTGATCCCCGTGCAATTACTGCCGTCCGATCATTCCTCGACCTGCTGGCGGCAAATGAAGCTGTCTGCGCGTTGCATTTCAACAACAAGATGTTTCAGTTCAATGATGTTGGTGAAGTGCGTCGTGGGGTCGAGCGTCTTGGCCAAGACAATCTGCACGAAGAATCGACGCAGCTTTCCGGTGAATTCCAAGGCGTCTTGCCCAAGGCTCGGACTTTCGAGTTCAAAATCGCGGACAGCCAGGAAGTGATCCGAGGCAAGGTGAGTCCCGCGATCACCACACCCGATGAAATCAACGAACACTTGCATCACGCGACCACCATCGACGTTCTCGCAACGCGTGTTGGCACTGGCAGGCCACGATATGTTCTGCTGAATTTGCCGGAATGGGGCGATGTGGTCCTGCAAACTGATCCTGGAGAATAGGCCCGTGCCAGCACTCGATTCCAAACTTCGCTCTCAGCTTGATGGCGTGTGCCAGAAGGCTCGCGATCTCGCCGTGGCTTATGCACGGTCGGCGCTCCAGAAGCGTGCCGTCGATGCGGCTGAATCACTCTCGCACTTCGGCCCGAAGGAGAAGGAGCTACGAAATCGGCTGCGCGCACGAGGGCGTCAGGTCGGGGATGTGCGGAATGCGGATGGGACGCAATCCATTGTCCAGTTGTCTCAGGAGCTTGCTTACGAATATTGGCATCGGATGTTGTTCGCCCGGTTCCTGGCCGAGAACCATCTTCTGATGCACCCGGACGGCGTGGCCGTCAGCCTGGAAGAATGCGAAGAACTTGCCCCAACAGCGGACCCACCGGCTCCGAATGGCTTCGTTTTGGCGGCGCGATACGCCAGCACGATGTTGCCGCAGATTTTTCGTACTGACGACGTGTTGCTGGAAATTGAATTCGCTCCTGAGCAACGGCTGGCGCTGGAGAAGTTGCTTGTCAGTCTCCCAAAGCAGACGTTTGAAGCTGATGACAGCCTGGGCTGGGTCTACCAGTTCTGGCAGTCGGCAGAAAAGAAGCGCGTCAACGAAAGTGGCGACAAGATTGACGGTCGCACCCTGCCCGCTGTCACGCAGCTATTCACCGAACACTACATGGTGGAATTCCTACTGCACAACACGATTGGTGCATGGTGGTGTGCAAAAGAGGGAATACAAGGCCCTCCCGGTGGAGCCGGGATTCCCGCAGGTAAGTCGCCGGTTGAGATGAACTATCTTCGGTGGCGGGACGACGGCACACCCGCCGCTGGTAAGTTCGAGGGATGGCCGAAGACGCTCGCTGAATTCACGATGCTCGATCCATGTTGCGGCAGCGGACATTTCTTAGTCAGCGGCTTCAATCTACTCGTCCCGCTCCGGATACGCGATGAAGGTTTGTCAGCAGCCGAGGCGTGCGAGGCGGTGTTGCGCGAGAACCTTCTCGGCCTCGAACTCGATCCCCGCTGTACTCAGATCGCTGCGTTTGCGTTAGCCTTAGCTGCTTGGAAGTTTCCCGATGCCGGTGGCTATCGTCCTTTACCGCCGCTTAACATCGCTTGTTCCGGTCAAAGTGTACCCGGCAAGAAGGATGAATGGCTATCACTCGCAAATGGAGATGAACGTCTCCGTGAAGGGATGGACCGTCTCTACGATTTGTTCCAACAGGCTCCGCACTTGGGGTCACTCATCGACCCTCGGCAAGAGAAAGGAGGACTTTTTGAAGCAGGATACGCGGAACTGCAACCGCTTCTGAAAAAAGTATTAGCAAGAAAATCTGAGGACGCCGAGGTTGCTGCAATAGGAATTGCCGCCCAGGGCATCGCGTGTGCGGCAGATTTCCTTTCACAGCGATATTCCCTGATTGCAACTAATGTCCCATATCTGGCGACCAGAAAGCATGGTGCGATATTGTCGCATTATCTTTCACATCATCACTTCGATGCGCGACACGACATCTCAACTGCGCTTCTCGAACGAAGCCTAAACCTGTGCAGCGACGGTGCGACGATGGCACTAGTTACACCACAGAATTGGCTATTCCTACGTTCATATCGAGAGCTTCGGTCGAAATTACTCACTTGCGCCACATGGAATGTTGTGGCAAGGCTCGGAGAAGGGGCGTTTGAAAGCTCTCAAGCGGCTGGCGCATTTATTGCAATGGTCATCTTAAACAACCGTCATCCAGAAGATGGTTCCAAATTCGCTGCTCTTGATTGTTCACCAGCCCGCACAGCATCACTTAAAGCATCTGCTTTGTGCCTTGATGATTTGCAGGTATGTTCGCAGACAGATCAGCTAATGAACCCTAGTTCAGTTATCGCTTTCTCCGAAGCAACAAGCATTCCTCGGCTCTCAGAATTTGCCATCAGCGCTGCCGGTATCGGAACAGGAGACAGCCAACACTTTTACCGTTGCTTTTGGGAAGTGCAAACCGTCAATCCAAGTTGGGAATACCTGAAAACGACCGTCGAAAGCACAGGTCTTAGCGGAGGTAATTCACAGATTATTCTTTGGGAGCAAGGTGCGGGTGCCTTATACAAGTTCGCAGAAAGCGTCCGACACTTAAACTCGGCTGCGCAATGCTGGCGACGCGGGCAAGATGTCTGGCAAAAAAATGGCGTTGCGATTAACTGTATGCGAGAATTGTCATGCACGCTTTATGATGGCGTTAAATTTGATCAGACAGTGGTTGTAATCGTGCCAAAGAATCCAATGCACTTACCGGCTCTATGGGCATTTTGTAAATCCGGTGAATTCCGTAAAGAAGTCAGACAAATTGATCAAAAGCTGAACGTCACTAGCGCGACTATGGTCAACGTACCATTTGATATTGAGAAATGGCAGAAAGAGTCGTCTGACATAACAGTCCCAACCGTTTACGAATCGAATGATCCGACGCAGTGGCTATTTAAAGGCGACATCGCGACTAGCATAGAACCGCTTGAGGTTGCGGTCGCTCGACTGCTTGGCTACCGTTGGCCGGAACAAGCCATGGCCGAAGACGGTATCGACACACTTGCAGACGATGACGGGATTCTGTGTTTGCTGGGTGTCCGTGGAGAGGCCGCTGCTTATGAACGTCTGCTTGAAGTGTTGCATGCGGCATACGGTAATAGCTGGTCAGACTCGGTGTTGCACAAGTTGCTGATGGACGCTGGCAGCAAGGCTGGGGCTACGCTTGACGACTGGCTTCGTAACCAGTTCTTCGAGCAGCATTGCAAGCGATTTCATAACCGTCCATTCATCTGGCACATTTGGGACGGTCGTAAGGACGGCTTCTCGGTTCTGGTCAATTACCACAAGTTCACATACAAGGCGCTGGAGAATCTGACGTACTCGTATTTGGGCGATTGGATCAGTGCCCAGGGAAAATCTAATAAGACTGGTGCCGACTCACGGCTTGGTGCTGCTCAAGAGTTGCAGGCGAAGCTCAAGCTGATCCTGGCTGGAGAGCCGCCCTACGACATCTTCGTACGATGGAAGCCAATCCACGAACAGGCAATGGGCTGGAATCCCGACCTGAACGATGGCGTGCGCATGAATGTCCGTCCCTTCAAGGAGGCCGGAATCCTGCGGAAGAACCCGAACATCAAGTGGGCCAAAGATCGGGGCAATGAGCCGGAACGAGAAATGCACGATTTCCCATGGTTCTGGTCCGGCAAGGAATTCACGGGTGAGCGCGTCAACGACGTTCATCTGACAAATATAGAAAAGACTGCGGCTCGTGATCGCAAGAAAGGGGCGAAATGATGGCCACCCCGTCAACAAACCCTGTCACTATCTTCGACTCGCTCCTCGCCGCGCTCCAGAAAGCTGCGGACTACAACCGTGATGACACGGTGCCGCCCGCCGCTGTCATTTGGCCCGACGAAAAGCGTGAATGGGAGAGGCTGGTCCCCAGGCTACGGGCTGTGTTTCCGCAATTCTTGACGTTTGGTCCCTATGACGCCGTTCATCGTTCAGGACCGGCGATCTGGTTGCGTTGTGTGCTGGCCGGGAAGATCGAGGGTATCATCCTGCCGACCGGGACCGTCCCCATCATTTATCTTCCAGGTGTCAGCAGGGCAACATTGCGTGCAACTGAAGATTGCCCGCAAGAATTGAAGCCGCTGGCAGAACTGCAATATCGGGGTGTGATCTGGTCCCAAGTAAACTCAAAAGACTGGACCATTGCTGCTTACCTTCAGACTGAAAAAGGCGGGTTGAACCTGACGGTCGCCAAGGATCAAGCCACGACGACCTCGCTACGTCGGGCCGTCGTGAAGCTGGCCGATGCACCGCTGACCGACCTGCAAGCCAAGTCCGCAGCCGGGGAATTGAATGGCAACTATTTCGATTCCCTGGTGAGCGACGATCTGGTGGACGATCTGCTGTCTTGGATGTCGCAACCCAAAGAAACGCGAGGACAGTGGGAGCCGGGCCGGTGGGAAACATTGTGTAGTCGGTGTATCGCCGATTATGGTTTCGACCCCACTCGTGACGGTGAACTCGTGGGTGCCGAAAAATTGGGAATGCAGTCCAAGCAAGTCTGGAAGACCGCATGGAAACGCTACGCCGTCGCACCAGCAAGATACCCAGGTCTGGAATCACTGCTTGCCAAAGCAAAGCCACAACCCAAAGGCGGGACCGGACTCTTCAAAAGCAGTGATGAATTCTGGCCCCAGGACAACGAGTCCGAGGAAGCCGAACTGCGGAAGGAACTGCTCGACCTTCCGCCCAAGCCGGTGGCAGAAGCAAGAAAATCTTTGGCCCAACTCGAACAGAGACACGGATGCCGCCGCGAATGGGTGTGGGCCAAGTTGCACCAATCACCGCTGGCGACGGCGATCCAGTATCTTGCGACCCTGGCCAATATGACCTCCACACCGCTCACCGGGGGAACATTGACCGACATGGTGAAGGCATATACGGACGGCGGCTGGAAAGCTGACGCTGCCGTGCTGGATGCCCTGGCCACCGTCAACAAACCCGCCGACCAGGAGGCGGTCAACACAGCGGTCGCCCATGTGTATAAGCCGTGGCTGCGTGATGCCGCCGAATTGTTCCAGAAGCGAGTGAGCGAAAGCCCGCTACCAGGTCGTGAGAAGCCGCGTATTGATGCCGTGACTCCTGGCACCTGCGTCCTGTTTGCAGATGGCCTTCGATATGACGTAGGGCAGCAATTTTTGGCGATGTTGTCCGGGCGTGTCGGTGAGGTTCAGTTAAGTCATCATTTCGTTGCACTGCCGTCCGTAACGCCAACCTCAAAACCTGCAGTGTCGCCGGTAGCTGGTAAAATCAAAGGAACGGTGGCCGGTGAAGAGTTTCGGCCTTGTGTCGCTCTTGATGGCAAAGACTTGACGCCGGATCGCTTCCGAAAACTCCTGGCAAACGATGGAGTGCAATATCTCGCCAACCACGACATTGGCGACCCCAGCGGCAAGGCGTGGACCGAATTCGGCAACCTGGATTCTACTGGCCATAACGAAGGCAGTGGTATGGCCCGCCGCATCCCAGAGTTGCTGTCCACACTGGTCTTGCGAGTCGAATCATTGCTGGAGGCTGGTTGGAAGGAAGTGCGGGTCGTTACCGATCACGGTTGGCTGTTAATGCCGAAGGGCTTGCCGAAATCAGAACTGCCGAAGTTCTTGACAGCAACTCGCTGGCGACGATGTGCAGTTGTGAAGCCAAATGCCACAGTGGACCTTCCGACCTTCTCGTGGTTCTGGGCCGACGATGTGCGTATCGCCAGTCCTCCAGGTATCGACTGTTTCATGGCGGGTGAAGAATACAATCACGGTGGCCTGAGCCTACAAGAATGTGTCGTGCCGCAGATTGTCATCCGACCTGGAGGCACTGCCACCGTTTCTGCGAAAATCGAATCGTACAAATGGGGCGGATTACGTTGCCGGGTCAAAGTGAGCGGCGACTTCGGTGGTTGTGTGATGGACCTGCGTGATAAGGCTGCGGACGCTGGTTCTTCAATTGCAAGTCCCAAGGCTGTAGCCAAAGATGGTGGGGTGTCGTTGGTGGTTACGAACGAAAGTCGAGAAGGGACCGCGACCATTCTCGTTCTCCTCGATCATGCGGGCAATATCCTTGATAAGTCACCAGTGACGGTGGGTGAATAATGGCAGAAGTACAACTCGACAACTTGGACAACGCCGCTGCTGAAGGCTTCGATGGATATATCGTCCGCAAGGATTTGGTACGCCGTTTTGCTCGGCAATATCCGGTGCCAACTTACGTCTGTGAATTTCTCCTGGGACGATATTGTGCCAGCATCAATGAAGAAGAAATTCAGGAAGGTTTGGCTATCGTTGAACGCCAGTTGCGTGACCGGGCTGTTCGCAGTGGTGAAGAAGAATTATTCAAGGCACGCGCCCGTGAAAGTGGCTCCGTCAAACTCATCGACATCATTTCAGCCCGGCTTGATGCCAAGACCGATTCGTATGTCGCCACGTTGCCCAGCCTGCAACTGAAAGACGTTGGGATTGATGATAAGCTGGTCCGCGATAACGAACGGATGCTGACGGGTGGCTTCTACGCCGAAGTCGATCTCAGTTATGACGCCGTGATTGCCCAGGAAAAAAATGGCAGACCATTCACGATTTCCGCATTGCGGCCCATCCAGCTTTCCAAGCGGGACGTGCTGGATGCCCTTTATTCCGGTCGCAAGAAATTCAGCACCGCAGACTGGAAGAATTTCTTGCTCCGCAGTATCGGCCTTGAACCGACTGCAATGAGCGAACGGAACAAGGACGCAATGCTCCTGCGTATGATTCCGTTCGTGGAAAACAACTACAACCTGGTCGAGCTTGGCCCAAGGGGAACCGGCAAGTCGCACTTGTATCAACAAATTTCCCCTTATGCCCATCTCGTCTCTGGTGGCAAAGCTACCGTCGCCCGGATGTTTGTGAACAACTCCAGCGGGCAACGCGGGCTGGTATGTCTTTACGATGTGGTTTGCTTCGATGAAGTTTCTGGCGTTTCCTTCGATCAGAAGGACGGCGTGAACATCATGAAGGGTTACATGGAATCTGGCGAATTCAGCCGGGGCAAGGAGAGCATCAGGGCCTATGGGTCGATGGTAATGGTTGGAAACTTCGACGTTGATGTGCAGCACCAACAGCGGGTTGGCCATTTGTTCGGCCCTATGCCACCAGAAATGCGGAACGACACCGCCTTGATGGACCGTATCCACTGCTATCTTCCTGGCTGGGATGTGCCGAAGATCAGCGAGGCGATCAAAACCAATCACTTCGGCCTTGTTTCCGACTTCATTAGCGAATGTTGGACTCGTCTCCGCTCGCATAACCGTATTTCGGTCCTGCAAGGTCGGCTGACGTTTGGCGGGGCGCTCAGTGGCCGCGATCAAAATGCAGTTGTGAAGACCATCAGCGGGTTGCTCAAGCTCATGCACCCATCACCAGACGATCCGGTGTCTGATGAAGACCTGGAATGGGCTGTGCGGTTGGCGCTGGAATGCCGTCGCCGGGTTAAAGAACAACAAAAGCGGATCGGGTCTGCTGAATTCCGTAATACACAATTCAGTTATACGCTCGGACAAGACGGCATCGAGAAGTTTGTGGTGACGCCGGAACTCCAGAGTGAGGACCATATTGGACGTGACCCACTGCCACCAGGACAAGTCTGGGGCATCAGTCCCAGCAGCCAGGACGAAGGGTCGGGGCTGTACCGCATCGAAGTCACCGAAGGGCCAGGAAGCGGTGTGAAGATATTGAATCGCCCATCACCACCGGCGTTTTCCGAGTCGGTCAAATACGCGGAAGCCAACTTGTACGCACGGTCAGCAGAACTGGTGGGCGACCGTAATCCAAGGGAACATGAATTCTCGGTTCAGTTACGAGCCTATGATGCCAGCAAAGGCGGTCAATCACTCGGCGTGGCCGCACTCCTGGCGATGTGCAGCACACTCATCAACAAAAGTCTGCGTGGTGGGCTGGTCGTGGTCGGTGGTCTGAACCTTGGCGGTTCATTGGAAGTGATGCACAACGCCATTGACGTAGTGGAACTGGCAGTCGAAAAGGGAGCCAGCCTCGTCCTAATGCCGGTGACAGCCCGGAAGCAACTGGCCGACCTCAGCGACGAAATGGCCACGAAGGTCAACGTGCTGTATTACTCAGATGCCAGGGAAGCGTTTGTGAAGGCGATTGCGGATTGACAACTTCGGAAACCCTGCCTCATGACTAACATATTGCCGACACAATCGTTTAACCGTCCAGTGACGTTTCAGGAGTTACGTTCGCGTGTTTCTGAATTGAATCTTGGGATGGCACTCGGCGAAATCACAAAGTCCAGCAGCCGTCACCGTTGGATGGAAGAAACACCTGAGAACCTGAGCAGAGTAAACTTATTCAATCTTTCCATATTGGCGAAGGCAATAGTGTTATGGGCCGATCCTAACGGTCGCCCAATACGGCTGACCGGAGGTAGCGACGACGAACTTCGTTGGCTGTTTACCGCGATCAATTCGATGCAGTGGCACAGTCATGCTGAGATTCAGGTAGATCGAAGCAACACAATCATCTCGATGCTGATGCGGCAAGCCTATGTCCGCACCGCCACCGTCGATCACTTAGACTGGAGTGTGGCTCGCACGTTCGGGATGTTCCATGAGATCATCCAGCACGGCAACTTCCCGGTTACAAACATCAATGCGGCGATGATGCAGGCGACCGGGCTGACTTCCGAAGACCTATGGGTATTATGCGCTTCGATTTACTTCTTCTACTTCCTCGAAAGCGTCCACGATGGGGAACGCAAAAAGGGGACATTCTACTTTTTCGGCTTTCTGAGGCGTCCGCGTGGTCGGAGCGAGGACTCCAGTCCGAGTTGGATGGCCGTTGACGGCTGCCATGTCGAATCGCCGAAGGGTGTCCCCCGCGAAAGACTGTGACGTAATGCTTTGAGTTCCGCTTGTGTTTCGGCTCCGTTGACGAACCGTGTCCAC
>JBDNFN010000338.1:0-81064 GCA_041689795.1 Fuerstiella sp.
CAATGTGAGACCGTGCAAGAGCTCTGAAATTGCGAGAGACGTAGACGCAGAATCTCCAGCCGTTGCACCTTTCGTCAGTTTGGCGATCAGTGAGCGCACGCTGGCCGCTCGCAGTAAATTCCAGCCGGCGACTTTCAGCAGAATGCTCGAAAACACGGCCGGCCGACCGCGCACTCGCAGACGGTCCAGGCCGGTCACTCGCTTCAGCATCGAGTTGGTGGCTTCGATGCCGCCCCGCATTCGGTAATCCGTTTTGAAGTCGTCTGTGCGTTCGGCCGCTCGCCGCTGAGCAAGTCGCAGATCCTTCCCGTTCAGCCGCAATTGGCACAGCATCGGATCGCGACGGATGGGGCACCGGCCCTTCAGCGGACACTTGTGACACGTGCCACAGATAGCTTGGTGGCGCATTTGGGCAGCTTCAGCACACTACACCGCCAACCGATCCGGAGCCGTTAGGTTCAACCCCGCCAGCGTGCCTTCGAAGCGGCGGATGATTCCGACTACTGTGCCAAGGATTTGACGTGTCGGCGTGGGATATGCTCCCGGTATTGCCGAGACAGGCTGTTTGCCGTCACCTTGAATTCGGCACAGCGTAACATTGTGTCGATCATCTAAAGCAGCCACAAGGTCGCCGATTTCGGCATTTCCTCCTCGACTGATAATCAGAAAATCGCCATCGGTAATTCCCAGCGAACTAAACGCGGCGCCTTTAATCTTCAGGCAAGCCTTATCGTCGCCTGCAAATATTGGTTCAAACTCAACTTGCTCATCCGAGGAAACCGCCGCCTGAATGGGACTCCCCGAAATCGCGGTGCCAACAAATGGCAAAGAGAGTTTCTTCTTCCGGTTTTCAGAAAGACAGATGGCGCGAGACATGTTGGATTCACGCCGAATCATACCTTTCCGCTCAAGAGCTTTCAGATGGCACATCACGCCATTTGGTGACTTAATGCCGAAAGCATCACCGATTTCACGAACCGTAGGGCCATACCCTCGATTCTGAATTTTGTCCTTTAGAAATTCGTAGATTTCCCGCTGTCTCTTCGTCAGCGTTTTCCGTTTTTCTGATAATGCCATCCGCTGAAACCATTATTCTGTACAAGCCACAGAGTCAATAAACTACGCCGCTTCGAAAAGGGCGAAAATCTAAAGGTGCGGTCTACACCCCACTCTTGACAGCTTGATGGACTATTCTGATTTCTACATTTCATTACTGCCTTGCGGCAGACTTGCCCCTAGGCGATGCCTCTTAGCGATCAAAACCGGCTCAATAAATAGTGTACTAACGTATACACGCCAGAGATCTTTTCCAGCAAGCCAGTAACCGGGAAAATTTCAGCAACCCAAGAAAGCCGTTAGGACACAAATGTTCATCGCTAAGCACCTGGTTGACCCGCCATCCATTTTCAAAAAAAGTAAATTCGCGGGCAAATCGGCGTTATTAGCCGCGAGAGTCTGAAAACTCTCAGAAAAAACTCGGTGTCGATGTGACTGGAAAGGGGCAGTATTCGAAGAATAACTGCCAAGCTGTGCTTCAACGTGGCTTCCGTTCCCCAAACTCAACGAGTGCATCTCCCGTGGCTTTGAGACCGCTGGCCGCAATGAGTACACTAACGATGTTAATTTTCAGCAAAATTGCTCAGCAGCTTTTTCAGCAGCAATGAAGCACAGACTTTCTGATTCCGAACGCCAACCACACGAAAATTCGGCCATTCACCATGCCACCACGCCCCTCGGAAATCCACGTCCTGGCAATTCACGCTCATCCCGATGACATTGAGTTTCAGTGTGCTGGAACGTTGTTGAGGCTCAAAGCATTGGGCTGTCGGATTTCGATTGCGACGATGACGCCGGGCGACTGCGGGAGCGCAGAAATGTCGCAGGAAACGATTGCTCAAGTGCGGCGAGAAGAAGCCGTGGCCGCGGCCGCCATCATGGGCGCCGAATACTCGTGCCTGGAGTTCCGCGACTTGTCAATCGTGTTTGACAACGAAAGCCGACACCGTGTGACCGAGTTTTTGCGCCGAACGGCTGCCGACATTATTCTGACTGCACCGCCCACCGACTATATGCATGACCACGAAATTACCAGCATGCTGGTCCGCGACGCCTGTTTCAACGCGTCTGTCCCGAACTACAGGACGCACCAGTGGGACCCGGCGGCGCCCACCAAAAAGATTCCTCATCTGTACTACGTCGATGCCGTTGAAGGAACAGACCACTTTGGAGTTCGTCATCCGGTTGAATTCACGGTCGACGTTTCGGCCCAGTTTGAGAAAAAAATCGCAGCGCTTGCCTGCCACGACAGTCAAAGAAACTGGCTAAGGCTGCAACACGGCGTGGACGAGTACTTGGATGCCTGTCGCCGTTGGAGCGCAGAACGAGGCAAGGATATCGGCGTCGCGCACGGTGAGGGCTTTCGGCAGTACAAAGGACACCCTCATCCACCAGACAATCTACTTCGTGAACTGCTAGCCAACGACTAGCAGAATCGCGGATAGGAACGGCCGGAAAGTTGAAGACTGCCGAAAAGTGTCCGAAACTCGGCTTCCAGAGTTTGAAAAAACGCCGGGAACAGCAGAAGGCTGTTCGACGACGCACATTTGGGAAGCTATTCTGTCTGCCACGCAGGTGGATGCACCAAAGCACCAAATCGAATTTTTTACGCCATAAATCGTGACTACCATGACAGAACAAGCCGTTCCTTCCGAGAAACCTCTGTTCACTGCTGTGGAAATTGAACAGTTCGAAGCCGACGACGTGGTGGCTGGCTCAGCAATCGGAAAAATGCTTTCGATCCTGTTTCTCTACACCGTCTTCGCAATGACGTTCGTGGCGTGGTGGACATACAGTTCGTTAAGCGACAATCATGGTGCTGGTCCGGCGCATGCTGAGCACACCGGTCACTAAATGACTGCCAAACCCGCATTTGCATTGATTCCGCTTCATCCACATGGCGTCTGGAATTCTCTGCGAGGCGTTAACTCCAGATGAATAGCCTGCGTCGTATACCACGTTGGGGCGTGACTAAGGCGCAGTGAAGGGTGCTGCATTCTTTCGCCGCGTTTAAGGCTGGCGCTTAGGTTTTCCCAACGCAACTTGCTACAGGTCGAAGGTCACAATCAGCGTTCGGTTATATCACGAGCGGCAACGGTGGACTGGAAATCTGGCGTGCCGCAGCGCTCAGTTCTTGGGCAGGTCTTCGTCGACTACGTCGGCAGGCGGCGTTGCCGAAGCCGCGTCCAATCGGCTCCGGGCATGGTCTGCCCAGGGACCGCGGGAATCATATTGCAGATATCTTTGCCAAAAGGCGGCAGCGTCAGCCGTTCGACGCATTTGATCGAGCAACTGGGCGTAATGGAGCAGGGCATCAGGATTTGCATCGTGAATGGAAATCGCTGTTAACAAGGCTTCTTCGGCTGGCACCAGGTGACCTCGTTCAGCCTGAAGACAACCCAACTGCGTCCACGCTTCGATGAAGTCGGGAGCAAATTCAATCGCGCAGTGATAACGTTCGATGGCCGCATCCGGTTTGCCGGCGCGGTACAGGGCATCTGCCAGATGGAAGTGGACGTCAGCGGGGTCCGGGCACACCGCAATGTGTCGAGCACGGGGAAATTCATGGGGATCGCTCAACAGAAGATTGTCCGTTGCCAGCAGTGATAGGCAATTTCGGAAAGCATTGACGGCCGAATCGAAGGCCCCTTCTTCGGATAGTCGGCAACCTTCCTGAAACCAGTCTTCTGCAGTCCAGTCATTGATTCCTCGATCATCCAACCGCATTCTCGCTTCAACAAGCGAAAATGAAATCGGCATATCGTCGTCTGAATCGGCTTCCGAAGGCAGGGGTACAGTCGCCAGTGGATGAGGCTCCGGGGTACCTTCCCCATCGCTGTCACCGGCATGCGGGCTTAGCGTTGGAGCCGTCTCGAAGTCAAGGAGACGTTGCCCGGTTCGAGGATTGACGACACCGTGAGCGTCTCGCATCACAACTTTCTCATCCTGCACCAACAGGGTTAGCTGAGCAAGCGAACGATCTGTTCCAACCAACGTGTAGCTCAGTTCTGCAAGGCTTTTTTCCAGCACTTCCGGGCGAACGCCTTCGTCAAGCAATTTTGCCAATCGTTGGGCGCTTGCAACTTCACGATAGTCGAAATACGGCAATCGGCAGACACGACGAACTGGGCGAATCAGGCCAATTCGAGCCCAGCGACGGATCATTCCGACCGGCACATCCAACAGCCGACTTAACATAGCCGGAGTATACGATCGCTGAATTTCATCGCGGCGTTCGTTGAGCCCGATCAGGTGCAGCCAATCCGATTCTGCAACAATCCGAATTTCAGCACCGTCCGCGATCAGTTGAGTAGCATGAATAAGTTTTTGTGATGCCGCCCCGTCTTCCTCTAACGGCCAGCCTTCTTCACCGACAACCAGCATCGTGACCGCTCGTGATACGGAATGTACGGCCCGACCGCCGTAGGTTTCCACCAAAGTCGACGCCTCCCGGTGAATCATGGACGCCAGAGTGCCAGTGAAAGTCACGCACTCGTCCGCCAAGGGGGGCGAACTGACGAGATTCACGTTCTTCAGATCAGGGAAATCGTTTATTTCGGCCACAGCCATGCTCGCCAATTTGTTTTCTTCGCTGCCTCTGGAGATCGCTGTCGTTAAAACACGATCACACAGAATCACTTCATCCGCTCTGCGAATCGGCAGCATTCAGTGTTCCGTTTCCATGCGAATCCGACACTGTTTTGCCACGAACATACCGTTGAAAACTGACAAACGGTAGCATTCAGCCCTTCTAGTGTTATAAGACTGCAGAATCGCCGGAATACGCATCCAGATGGGCCAACCATGTTAACGGCAGACGGTTAAACTACCGGAGCGGCAGAAACCGCACGATCGGAAATCGATCAACATTCACGACGTGCCTGACACTCGCAGGTACTCACTAATTCTCAGGTTAACTCTTCAGCAATTACGAAAATGTCAGCACTCCAATCCAAAGACTCTGCCGTTTGGGACGCCATCTGTCGGGAACGAACTCGCCAGTCAGAGGGGCTTGAACTAATCGCTTCTGAAAACTACACCAGCGAAGCGATCATGGAAGCTGCGGGAACCGTCCTGACAAACAAGTATGCGGAAGGCTATCCCGGCCGACGCTACTACGGCGGATGCGAACATGTTGACACCGTTGAAGAGATCGCCCGCAATCGCGCGTGCGAATTGTTTGGAGCAGAACACGCAAACGTTCAACCACACGCGGGATCGCAGGCAAACATGGCCGTGTACCTGACGGTGATGAAGCCCGGCGATACTGTTTTGGCAATGGACCTTGCTCATGGTGGTCACCTGACTCACGGTATGAGGCTGAACTTCAGCGGCATGCTTTACAACACGGCTCACTATGGCGTTCGAGAAAGCGATAACCGAATCGACTTCGATCAGGTTGCTGCTTTGGCCAAAGAACATAAGCCCAAAATGATCATCGCAGGAGCCAGCGCTTATCCTCGAGAAATCGACCACGCAAAATTTGCGGATATCGCGAAAGAAAACGGCGCGGTACTGATGGTTGACATGGCTCACTATGCGGGTCTGGTTGCCGGTGGGATCCATAACAGTCCGGTGCCTGTCGCCGACTATGTCACAACAACAACTCACAAGACATTGCGAGGACCAAGATCCGGCTTGATTCTGACCCGCAAAGAAAATGCCAAAGACATCGATCGCAGTGTCTTCCCGGGAATGCAGGGTGGCCCCCTGATGCACATCGTGGCAGCTAAGGCCGTTTGTTTTGGCGAAGCTCTGAAACCGGAATTCCAAGCTTATGCTCAACAGATTGTCGATAACGCCAGGACCCTGGCTGAAGTCCTCATGGCTGGAGGGTTGCGACTCGCTTCCGGCGGCACCGACAATCATCTGATGCTGTGCGACGTCACCGCCATTGATCTGTCCGGCAGCATTGCAGAAATTGCGTTGGACAAGGCTGGGATCACGGTCAATAAGAATATGATTCCATTCGACAAACGCAAGCCGATGGATCCAAGCGGGATTCGCATCGGTACAGCGGCCCTAACGACTCGAGACATGAAGACCGACGAAATGAAAAAGGTCGGCGTCTGGATTCTGGACGTCCTGAAACACACCGACAGTGAATCTGATCTCGCACGTATTCGCGCCGAAATAGCAGAATTCACCAAAGCGTTTCCAGTGCCCGGAATTGGATAATTTTCAAACTGCTGAATGACGGATTTTGACCGAGCCAGATGTTGCTGTTCCGGTTATTTGCCCCAAAGCCATCGTTTGAGCGATAATTCAATCGCACGGGCGGAGCAGTCGCCCGTCACAGTGAGCAGCTAAGACAGTGAGCAGCTAAGACAGTGAGCAACTAAGACAGTGAGCAACTAAAGATTGACACACGGATTTCGAAAGCACTGAGCTTGTTAACAAACTCAACGCTCTTTCTGCGCTTTCGATTTCTGTAGCGGGACGCCATATCCAATGCGGCAAATTACCGAGACCTTGTGGATCGGCAACGCGTTCGAAGCAAGCGACTTCAAAGCTGTAATGGCATTGCAGGTTGGTGCTATTGTTGATTTGGCGATGGACGAACCGCCCATCGCGCCGCCTCGGGAAATTGTCTACTGTCGAATTCCGCTGCTGGACGGAACCGAAAATCCTGCAAGTCGCCTTCTGCTGGCAATTGACGTCGCCTGTAAATTGCTGGCTTCGAAAACGCCGACGCTGATCTGCTGCAGCGCTGGCATGAGTAGATCACCGGCGATCGCCGCAGCAGCGTTGGCCTGCACCAGTGGACAATCATTCCACGATTCACTTACGATCGTCAGCAAAGCCGGCGCGTGTGATATATCACCTGGACTAGTCGTCGAACTTGAACTGGCAATCGCCAATCGAACCGGCGAAGATGGACTACAATCTGAGCAGTAGAAAGTGCAGACTTTGGTGAAACCGGTCCACACTAACCCCAATCTTCTTCTGTCACCCGGAACTCAGGTGGTGACGCTGATTGACGTTGTGGGTTCCAACAGCCGCATTGTGCACCCCGTCGGAACTGTAGGTGTCGTTCTGAAATCGCCGACTGATCTTCAGCATGCGTACCGCATTCGCTTTCCTGACGGCACTGAAGAACCGCTGAAACAAAACCAGCTGGTCATGCTGGCAAAGTTCAAGGAAGGCGAACTCAGCGAATCCAATCCCCTACACCGTGAACAATTGTTTGAACGAGTCATATATCGATGTGTCGTTGGATCACGTGCATACGGCCTGGATGACGAAAAATCAGACATTGATTATCGAGGAGTCTATCTGCCAACGGCCGATAGACATTGGTCACTGTATGGCGTGCCCGAACAACTGGAGTGCAATGAGACTCAGGAAGTCTACTGGGAATTGCAAAAGCTGCTTACTCTGGCGCTTAAAGCGAACCCAAACGTACTGGAGTGTCTCTATACACCGGTTGTCGAAACAGCAACGCCGCTGGCACTTGAACTACTTGACATGCGTTGCTGCTTTCTTTCAAAGCTGGTGTATCAGACGTTCAACGGTTACGTCATGTCGCAGTTCAGGAAAATGCAGAGCGACATTCGTAACCAGGGAAGCGTGAAGTGGAAACACGTCATGCATCTGATACGGCTGCTGTTGTCTGGCATACATGCCATGAAGGAAGGATACGTCCAGGTCCGCGTTGAAGAACATCGCGATCAGTTGCTGGCGATCAAACGCGACGAGATGCCATGGAATGAAACGATGGCGAATAGAGCTTCACCGTCAATTTCAAGTCGCCTTTCAGCAAACAAAACTGCCCGATCGCCCCGACTATCAAACAGCGGATTCGTTTCTTTTGAAAGCCAGACACGCGGCTTTGTCGCAGGAAATCCCCTGAACATTCCGTCTGTAGTTCAACGCTACGCTGACGAACATCCTTACCCTTTGCTGTTCGCAACAATCAGCGGCGACCATCTGTATGGATTTCCGTCGCCGGATTCAGACACTGACATCCGCGGCAGTCACAGACTTCCTCTGCCCGACGTTATCGGCCTGTCAGTCGCAAATGAAACTGTGGACCGCACGCAAATAGTTGATAACGTCGAAGTAGATATTGTTACTCACGATTTCATTTTTTTTCGACCTGGTTCTAAAGAAAAACGGCAACGTCCTGGAACAGATCTACTCGCCGCTGGTGCTGAAGTCATCGCCGGAACACGAAGAACTGAAACACATTGCCAGCACGTGTATTACTCGGAATCACATCCACCATTACGCCGGCTTCGCAAAAACAAAGTGGAAGCAGATTCAGGCAAGCGACGCTGTACAGGTTAAGCCGCTGTTCTATCTGTTTCGAGTATTGTTAACGGGCATACACCTGATGCGTGCCGGCCAGGTCGAAGCAAACTTTTTACACCTGAATAATGAAGCGAGGCTGCCGTACATAAACGATTTGATTTCCCAGTAAACGGCTGGTTTTGAAAAGGGCGAAGTCAAAGGAATCGACTTAACGTTTTGCAAAACCGAATTTCAACGACTGTCTGCCGAGCTTGAACATGCATCCGACAGTAGTCATCTGCCGACAGATGCGACAGGCAAAGCTGCACTCAATAACCTGCTGATCCGCATCCGTGTAAGTTCGACATGACCAAACCGGCCGTTCACGCGGCCGAAAATTCTTCCACCGTCGTATTCACTCGATCATCGCCGGGAACGACAAAACGCAGGCCCTCCGCCTGGAGTTCCGTAATCACCTGATCAACGGCTGCCGGCACCCAACTGCGATTTTCAACGGAACGCAACCAGACATCTTTTGCAATTTTCGGAGGACACAGACTGCCATCGTGGAAGACGTATATTCCGCCACCATGACGCTTAGCATTCTGAAGCATTTGATCAACGATCGGCTGGCAGTTATGTGGACCGACTCGCGTGTCCCAGCCATAATGCGACAGCAACACAGGAGTCATTTTCAGACTTCTGGTAACGCGTCTCACAGCCAATGTGACAATTCCAAATGGTGCTCGAAAATACTTCGACCGATAGCCTGGCTGATTCAGCGCCATGGCGAGTTCCTGATCACAATCAAGCACTTCATTTAGCAGCACTTCATAGTTCTGTCGAATTGGGTGTTCGTGATGTTGAGTGTGGTTAATCAACAAGTGCCCCGATTCGTACATCCGCTTGACAACGTCAGGATGTTTGCGGATCTGCGTTCCTACAACGCAAAAGCCAGCCTTCACGGAATGTGCATCAAGAACATCCAATAATCGAGGAGTCACATTGTCCTGCAGATTGGGGCCATCGTCGAATGTCAGAACCACTTCACCAGGAATCAGACCGGCTTTTCGCGGATTTCTGCGCATGATAGTGATCAGTGAAAGCACTCAGATCCCTCCTCCGCTTTGACTTTGCAACGCCCCGTTTAGTGGGCTCGGCAGGTTACGGCGAGGAACTCTTTCTGAAGTCTCAGAAAATGGGAGCCTGAAAATAATTCATTGAAGATAGTCCGATTAGAGTCTTTGTGCCGCGTTTCAAAATCTTCATTCGCCGAAGAAATTGAAGGGTTCAATCAGCAGAAATGCCCAGCGTAACCAGCGGCAGTGCATCGTTCAGGCTGCCTGAGCGAAATCCGTTCAGATCCAAGGTCGTACGGCGGAATCCCAACGTCGCGAATTCAACGACGATCCTCTGACTAATCAGAACATCCGCCAGCTGTGACAAGGCCGCAATTGGCACCTCGATCCGAGCTAAATCAGATTCTTCCAATCGAACTCGAAGTTCCTGCACCCCTGTCAGCTGCTTCAAAAATGCTTCTGCCAGTTCGACTCGACGAACACGTTCCTGCGTCACTTCAACCCCATACGCAATGCGACTGCTAAGACATGGAGACGCAGGTTTTTCGGCTACTGTCAAATTCCAAAATCCAGCAAGCTCACGCACCCGCTGCTTATCGATTCCGGCATCAATTAAAGGGCTGCGCACAGAGTGTTGACTGGCCGCCTGCATGCCTGGACGATGATCGCCAAGGTCGTCCGTGTTGGCTCCGTTCGCAATGCAGCTAACGCCAAGTTCCTGCAGTTTTGATTTAGTCAGTTGATACAGCGTGTCTTTGCAAAAGAAGCAACGATCACCGGCATTCGCTCGGTATTCGGGCCGCGAAAATTCATCAGTGCTGATTTCGACATACCGAATTCCAATCAACGCAGCTTCGGCACGAGCAATCTCAAGTTCCGACTTCGCCAGGCTCGGACTAACTGCCGTCACAGCAACCGCATCCTTGCCCAACGCTTCCACGGCGGCCTTCGCCACCACGGCGCTGTCAACACCACCAGAAAAAGCCACGGCAACCGAACCGTAACTGCGCAGCAACTCAACAAGTTGCTCGGCAACCAGCGTGATTGAAGAATTATCCGGAACAGTAGATTCAAGTGACATCGGGCGATTGCGATTCAAAACGGAAACAGCAGACAATAATCACAACAACGTAAACACAAAACCTGTCTCATATTGTAAAGAACAACCAACCATGTCGCCAGCGGATAGAAACTAACTCTGAATATCCACAGACCAACGCCATCTTGCCGCCCGTACACCGCAGACATAAACCATGCAGGAAATTCCAACCGATAGTATTGTGCAGAAAGCCTGCCACACACGGCTGTTCAGGCAACGGTGGCACTGAGCGCAACCGACGTCACAGTCCAGAAAGGACATTCCTTGTAATTTCGTGGGGACTCTGTCGAAGATCCTGATTCGGAGTCGCTGGTGTGGAGGTGATGCAATTACGATAACACGCGACAAGCCCGTTGATTCAACCGTATTATCACGGAATTTCTCGGTGTGTTCAGTGGGCGTTTTTGTGAAGTGCAGCCTGCGAACATTGGCAGCAACAGATCGAAGATCGACTGCGGGAAATGGCTTCAACATTTGTCGTCAGAGTCGCTGGCTTTGCAATTTCCCATAACCAAATGCCTTTAATTTGAAGATAAAGGATTTTGCCGCTGCAGGTTGGTCAGATGATGAACTGTTGCGTCGTTGGTGACCAGTGCTCCGCTGCGGAGGAGCAGATCAAAGGAGTCACACCCACAATACCGTTCTACAAGCTGGCTGCTGTTCAGTGATTCAGTCGGGGCACAATAGAAGTATTTAAGCCCCAACCTTTTTTGCACATTCACCTGAATGTCTGAGGTCCCGAGATTTTGGTTACTTCAGGTTCAGTTTTGAGGGAAGTCTAAAGTCCGAGTCCGAGTCCAAATTTCAGACCAACCGGCAGTTTTACGCTTTCCAACTTATCGAAGTACGTGACGCGCAGCTTCAGCGACTTCGCCCCGAGTTAACTAAATAGGCTTGCAGATATGTCTCTTTACAGTCTCCGCTGAAGTTTCCGGATCCGCTGAAACGACATTCGATGACTGAGCCTTTACTGTCGAGAAACTCAATTTCTGCAACAGAATTGAATGGTTTCGGCGCCGTCAGTTCGATCAGCTGGTAGTTCAGACCGCCCTCTTCTTCAGTTAAGCCAACTTTTGCAGCAAGCAGTCCCAGCTGCACCTTGCTGCCGGTCTCAACGTTCAGATTCTGGTCTTCCGTTTTGCTGTCTTTTCCAACGATAAGCGCAAACGTTCCTGTTAGCGTCAGGCTGGTGTTTGACTTCGCTGGCAGAGTTTCATAACCCAGCAGTTTGTCCCACTTGCATGGTCTTCCAATAGAGTAAGGAACATGGTTCCTTCGTGCTGATCTCTCAATGGAAGTTCGGTCTCATCTTCGGCCTTCAGCGAAATCATTGACTGCATCGAGTCAATCGAAACCACAGTTTACCCCGCAGTGTCGAAGTAGACTTCGACCTGAATCACAGATGTGGCATGACTGGAAAGCGATTGACCAAATTCCGATTGGGGATCTTTCCTGGCGATACTTACGCTTGCGATCTCAGGTCGCGGTTGCCTCTGAGCCAAACATAAATTCGAGGCCCAGAACATCGACATAAGAATTAGCGACGATGTGACATTTTTCACACAGAAGATCCTTGTGTATTTTCATTTTAACTCCGGTGGCCCGAATTGGGCAAAGACAAGCTACTAAAAACGTTCGGCGGAAATCCATCCATGGGGCCATCCGCCCAGACTGCCGCCTTAGCGGAAAAATTGCAGACCTCTGGCGCGGGAGTCAACGATCTGAAACGCGTCGTTTTGCGGCCATGAGTCTGCACAAAACGCCGCCACGGCAATCAGAGAATTGATATCTGCCATACCTGAGTTAATGAATCAGTCCTAAGCCATTGCAGCAAAACGAACTGGCCGGTCAATTTCTGACTTAGAAGATAATTTCCTGAATTATCTATCGCCCGTTGACAGTGGATTTTCAAAACTTCAAAAGCATCAGTTTATTCGGAGAAACTGCAGACGTGATTCATTTGAAGCCGAACGGCACAAAAAACGCGTCAGCACACAACATGAAACCCTGCGGTTAGAATTTGTGTGGCAGATTCCTTCTTCTGCAACTACCGAGACTATGTGCTGACTTCGCCACAAACCGTTACAGACCGAAACGGCAATTCGTGCTTCCAGTGCGGTCCGCAATTTCTGATTACAACATGAACCATTTGCCGGTTTCGAACACTGAATCACCAGTAACGGACGGCCGAATCGTTCCTGGTGGCGCGACAAATGCTAAGTCAGTCAATTTTGGTTTGACCATTGAATATGTAAATTCGGCGCAATTGGTAGAATTTGGTCATCGAACCAGACTGGGGTAGATGTTCAAAATGCAGTCAATGTCAATTCCGATCGTTAAGTCTTTAACCCAAGGGGCCGCCGGCATGCCTACAGCAGCCAGCCTTTTCCGATATTTACTTGTTGTTTCCCTGTTTGCATCGTCAGTTGCGATTGCTCAGGACAACAAAGACAAGCCTTCTTCTAAAGCCGAAAACGCCGAGGCGATGAACGGTTGGGACCGCTTGATCTACGTTCCCTTCAAAGAATTGCGAAAGGTCTTCGACAGTCAGGATGCCTCAGCCGTAATTCCCTACGCGGAATACATGGAGTTGCTGAAGTCGTACCTGCATCGTGATGCCGGCCAGGCAGCACCGCTGGATGCCGTTATCACGGAATCGCGGTTTACCGGGACAGTCGAGAAAGATATCGTTCGCCTTAACGCCGAATTCAAGGTGACGGTTTTGAAGGAAAACGGCTGGGCACGATTGCCGCTGAATTTCGGCAACGCTGCCGTGGGTAAAATCACTTCGGACGACGAGGCAAATACAATACTTCGAGGCGTTTCGAATGGCGTTTACGAACTGCTGCTGAACAAAACAGGTCAACGAACAGTCAATATTGAGCTACTCGCGGCTATTAAGACGTCTGCAGAAAACAGATCCTTCGAATTGAATTGCCCGGCTGTCGGCATCAATGAAATCACGCTAACAATTCCGGAAGCGGATCAGTCGATCGAAATTACTCCGCTTCAGGTTCTGCTTCCGGTTGAAGGCAGCAACCAGACTAAAACGGTGATCAAAGCGAACCTTGGAGCCACCAGCCACTTTGAAGTTCGCTGGAATCCCGAAGCCGGCTCACGGCCGGTGATGGATCTTCTGGCAAGTGTGACCAATCGCACAGATGTCCGCATCGACCCGGGTTTGATTCAGTCAACCGCGTCCGTCAGTTTTGAAGTGCTGCGTGGTGAACTGACAGAGGTAACTGTTCTTGCTTCTGCGGATGCTCGCATTATTGATGTTGTTTCGTCAACGGGGCGTATCAAAAGCTGGAAGTCTAATCCTGTCGGTGACACTCATCAGCAAATCCAGATTGAACTTCTAACTCCGGTTTCGGATCATTTTCAGGTTGAGATTCAAACGGAGCGAACCCTGACCGGTGACACCCTGCAGCTTGTAGGAAAGTCCGAAGATGGAAAACTACAGGGCATTCACGCCGATGGCGTTGTTCGTGAATCCGGCCAGCTTTTTGTAACAACGGATCCTACACTGACAACTTTGGTTAAGTCGCAATCCGGCGTCAAACGTATTAACGCGGAAGGTGGCAAGGGAGTTTCCTCAGATAACGTGCAGGCATGGGATTTCAGTGGCACCACTGGCACGCTTGTCCTTCAGGCAAAGCCCGTCGAACCCAGATTGCTGGTTGACCAAACGACACAAATCGTCTTTGACGATGACGAACTTCGCGTGAGTTCTCACTTAACGTATACCGTCGAACGAGCGGGCGTGTTTCAGCTGCGGCTGTCGTATCCAGCTTCGTTGACAATCGATAATGTTCGAGCGGATGGCATGAGCGAATTTAACGTGGACAAGTCGGAAGGCGTGCTCACACTGTCGCTAACGCAAAAACGCCTCGGCGCGATTGGCGTGGACGTCACGGCTCACCAAAGTTTTGATGCCGCCGCAGAAGGTCTGGAAACGAGTATCCCGACGATCACACCGCTCGATATTGAACGAGAACAGGGACAGATCGGCGTGTTCGCCCCGCAGTTTCTGGATGTCGTCACAGTTGACGAAAAACTATCAGGACTGTTTCCGTCTGAGTCGGGACAGAACCGAGCGGTTGGACGAGCCGTCCAAGTCGCCAACTGGAAGTACACATTGCGACCATTTGTTCTGGCGGTCAAAACATCACCGCGCCCGGCACAGCTTGCCGCCAGCGCAGCAACAACCGTCAGTGTTGAGCCCGATGTGGTAAAGATTAACAGCGTCCTGACTTTTCAAATCCAAAACGCAGGGATCGACACGTTTCGCGTTTCAGTCCCTCAGTCAATTGCTGATGACGTTCGCTTTCGATCACTAAGTTCGGCTCACGTCATTCAGCAGCGTAACAAAGCCGCAGAAGCGGTTGCTGGCTGGGTCACATGGACGCTTGTCTTGCAGAACGAAGTAACAGGCACCGTCCAATTTGCCGCAGACTGGGAAGTTCCGCTCGCGGACCTACAGGACGACAGCGAACAACAGACTTTAACGCTGGAACCAATTCGAATTCAAACGCCGTTCACAGAAGATCAGGCAGACAAGCGAAAGGTAACAATCACCCAAACGCGAGGTGAAATTAAACTGCTGCGGCACGAGTCACTTTCCATTACAGCCGTCGGTGAAGGCGAAACGATGGAAACGATCGACGTTCGAGAACTGGAATTACTGTCCAAAGACGGCTATCTGGCGTTTCGATATTTCTCTCAGCCAGCTTCTGCCACCATCAGTATTCGCAAGCACGAAATTCACGAAGTCGTCGCCACCGTCGTTGCTCGGGTAGCGATTGAAATCGTGACGGATAAACAACAGGTTGCGAACTACCGCTGCCGCCTGCGAATTACCAGCAGCGAACGGCAGCGCCTGCGGATTGACCTTCCTGTTGGTGCGGACCTGCAGGCTCCGTTGCTGAATTCAAGACGCACTACGTTTGAAGCGGCATCAGATCTGGCAGCCACAGAAGGCTGGAAAGCGTACTACATCAACATCAGTCGACCGACTACTTCCGACGCGGACTTCCTGCTGTCGTTTCAGTTCGGGATGCCCATTTCATCATCAGACCGGTTTCCATACGAAGGACGTGGCAGTAAACAGATTCTAAGGTTGCCGTTGATCGGAGACGAAACCGGGGGAACCGTGGTGCAGCAAACTCGAGTTGCCATTTGGGCACCGAAAGACATTGCTTTTGTCGGCGAACCTCGCAACTGGAATCTCACCGGACGACATGTCTGGAACTTCTGGAATCCGTTGGTTTCACCGACCGCACCGCTGGAAGCGAAATCGCTCAGCACATGGATCGGCGATAAAAGTGGAGCCGCAGATTTTGCTCAACAGGGTAATGTCGCCGTCTATCGAGCTCTTGGTCGCCAGTCACAATTGAACATTGTGTGGTGGAATCGTCCGTTTCTGGTGGCGGTTATCAGCGGAGCACTGTTGTTTATCGGACTGATTCTGCGACGAACGACATGGGAGAACCGAATTACATTGTCCATCACCGCCTGCGTCGCGTTTGCGTTATGGTCGCTGAAAGACAGTTCGGAGGCCACACAGGTTGTCTCGGCTGGCTCATTGGGACTTGTGGCCGTTGCCGGCATCTGGATCGCCGGACTGTTTCTGGGCCAGAAACCAACCAATGGCAATGGCAATGGCAATGGAAGCAGTAACGGCAACGGTCCCGACCAACCGACTCCACCAGCTAAAGAACCTGATTCACCGCCAGACGATCAACCGCCTGTCGCCCCGCCCGAAGATACTAAAACGCCGACAAAAGCGACACCACTTCCACCGGGCACCATCAGCCCATCACCCGGCGTGTCCGAATGGATGAACAACCTGACGGGAGGCAAGTGATGCATCACAAACCTGCTCCAACTGATGTTCACAATCAGCCGGACACCGTGCGACTGAATGACACTGCATACTTGATGCTATCATCGCGCACGACTTCGCATCGTATACCCACAACGTGTTTTGCGATATTGCCCCTAATTGTATTCGCAATCTTTGCGACGGGTACACTGCAGGCACAGGACAAACAACAGACAGCCCCTGCACGCGAACGTTATATTCCAGCTGATGAGCTGGATGCGGTCTTCGAACGTTCGCCAGCGGGAGTCATGCTGCCTCAAGCCCAGTTTCGCGATCTGCTTGAAAAGGCTCAACTGGCGCAGTCTAAACAGAATCAAAATCCGGCAGGCGTTGTGATGCGGTCTGCAACTTATCATGTCGCTACGGCAGAACAGCATGCCGTAATCAGCCTTTCGATTGACATAGAACAGTTTGCCGATCACTGGGTCACGACATATATCCCAATCGGAAACCTGCTTGTGGAATCCGCAGAAATTAATGGAGCAACGGCTGCAGTTGGAAGCGATCCAGAGCACTCTGACAAACTGACCTTAGCGCATCGAAATCCTGGCAGATTTACTCTGGAACTAAAGCTGTCAACACCGCTGGGTGTTGTCGGCAGCGACCGCGTAGCAGCATTCAAAATGGTTTCGTGTGCATCGACGGTGTCTGTGGTGTGTCCCGAAAACCGCGTGCTGCACGTAAATGAACAAAAACTGGAGCGACCAGACCCCATTGACCAGGCTACAGAATACAGTTTTCCGGCGGGAACAAACAACTCGACAACACTGAAGTGGACGGCTCGTCAGCAGAACCTTGAAACACAAACTCTGGTATTCGCTAAATCCAATGTTCAGGTCCGACTCAGCAGCGACAATCTTCGCTGGAATTCAGATTCCCGTGTATCTGTATTTGGCAATTCAATTAACCAGTTAACCGCCAGAGTTCCATCATCACTGGAAGTCACGAACATCGAATCCACGGGGTTGGAATCATGGAAGCTTGAAGACGAACCTTCAAACAGCAGCTTCACACGAGTACTGCTGAATTATCGGCAGCCATTCACAGAAGACCGACTGCTAAAAATTTCTGCGGTTGCCGCACTTGGAGAAGACGGAACAACAAAGCTGCCAACACTCGAATTCATTGACGTCACTTCGCATACCGGCCGGCTGTTCGTCAATCATGAGGACCAGTTGCGATTACTCGCAAACGTGAGCGGTGGAGTTCGGCAACTTGGCACGGAGGCGCAGACCGCAAATTACCCATCAGGCGAAGTCTTTAACTTCTGGCTGCAGGACTTCCAGCTGTCTGTAGCTATCAAACCAAGAGATCGTGAATTATTCGCTGAGCTAAATTCCAGGCTCTCCATCAATGACACAACAGCCGCGTTTGTTTGCGAAGCCACCATTGAAACCCTGAATGCGCCATTGTTTGAATTGCCTGTGCAGCTGCCACCAGACTGGCAGATTCAACAGATCACCGACGGCAATGGTGCCATCCTAAAGTGGCGAGCCAGCGACAACGCCGACCAGATTATCGTAGAGCCCGCCAGTCCGGTATCAGCTAACGGGCTGTTCAACTTCACTACGGTATTTTCAAGGACAATTGGTGACCCAACCATCCAGCAGACTCTTCCGTTGCCTGTCCTCAGCGCGTTGAATACGCTACTTGTGGGTGGCACCTATCAGATTTCATCAGCGAATGACCTTACGTTTGCTCCCATTGAATTTGCAGGACTATCTCCACTGGACGACGTCGACGGGACTCTGCTGTTCGAAACTCAGGGAACGCAATATTCCGGACAGATTGCAGTCGTGCGCAAGCCGGTGCGGCTATCCAGCCGCTCGGTCATCAAATCATGGATGGATGCTCGCCAGATTTCTGTCGACGTGATGCTAACCGTGGACATTCTGAACGGTACAACACGAATGCTGCAGCTGACGATGCCGGAAAGCCTTGGCAGGGAACTGCGTTTTTCCGTCGTTTCAATCGGAGAAGTGCCGGGCATTCCTGGACAGAACATTCCTGACAACGTTTCGATTATCGAACAGACATCCGGTGAAGCAGCGGACAAGCAGCGGACATTTCAGTTAACGTTCGATAAGCGATTCGCCGGAGCAATCACGCTCAGAGCCTTTATTCAACAGTCAAGAAACGAGGCCAGCAACCTGTCCGCACCGTTTGCAAAAGTTGCCGGAGCCGTACGTCAACACGGGCTGGTCGCATTTGAAGCCTATCCCGAACAACAACTTGATGCCGCCATTGCTGACGTGGCGGCTTCAGGACTCACACTTGCGGACTCAGGTCTTGTCGAAGCCCCGGCCGAAAAAACCGGACGGCGTACGGCACTTGTCTATCGTTTCATTCACCCGGACTACCGTCTTGAGGTTTCAGAAACACGATTTGAAACAGAATCCGTGCCATCCGCAGTCTGCGAAAATATCGCCAACGTCAGCGTGCTTGGTGACGCGGGAACAATTCAACGGTCCTGTCGAGCTCAGTTCCGTTGTATTGGAGTTCAGACTCTGCGGTTCGCGCTACCCGGCGCGGATCAGTCTTTTCTGTGGTCAACAGTATTGAACGGTGAAGCAATAGAAGTGCGACGCGATGGCATAGACTACCTTGTCGCAATCCCAACCAGCAGAGAACAATCAGAACACGTGCTGGAAGTACTGTTTGAAACGACGAATCCAGAAACCAGTGCCATGGGCAACAGCACACAGCAGTCGCTGCAGCTCGCGATTGACACAGATAAAGGCAAGGCGTCGTCGATTGAGATTCTGGAACAATCCTGGGAGATCCGATATCCGTCGACTTCTATGCTCGTCGATCAAACAGGCGGCTTCCATCCAGTGACTGACGTCGAAAAGCCAGGCTTGCTGCAGGCACTGACTTCGCTTCTTCGAGTACCGTCACGAGACGCAGTTTTGAGGCAATTGATTCCTGTTGGAATCATGCTGCTGTGCCTGTTTGTCCTAACCGCGCTAGTGGTACGACGACGCTGGAAGAGCCTTATCTGCATCCTTCTGCCAGGACTGCTGATTACTCCGATGTTGCTGCTGAACGCAACCAAATCAAAATTCGCGATGACACCGGGATCGATCGACCACTTCGCTGAATCAGACAAAATGGAACCGATGGACGGCGGAGTAGCCGCATCGACGAGGCTGGGTGTTGACTTGTCGGGCGGAACGAACTTTTCTTTCTCAGTCGCTCAAAGCATGGCTGGCGGCGAAATGGAAGAGACAACCCGTTTCAATCGTACGGTCCCCGACGCAATGTTTGAGCATCAAATTCCCAGCTTTGATGCAACTGATGCGGCGTCTCCGGTTCAGGTTCCCAGCCAAGGCGGTTACATACTCAATCAACCACCGACCGCGATGGACCGTGACCGCTATAATGGTGGTATGGGAGGCGGCGGTATGGATGCCAGTGGTAAAGCCATGGAAGAAGCTAAACAACAGGCGCAGAGCGGGCAAAGTGGCAGTGTGTTCTCCGACTCACCTGGAAGCGTTCCGCAAGCTCAACAACCGCCTCAGAATAGACGGGGGGGGCAGATCGCAGACTTCGAAAACACTCCGCCAGCGACCGGTTTTTTCGCGGGACAACTTGGGCAGTCGGATTTTGAATATGGCGAAAATCAGGCGAACGGCGCAATACGGATGAAGCGACAATCGGGATCAGCCAGACTTTCCGTACATGCAGCGGTTGCCAACCCCGAAGATTATCGAGCAATGCAGTTTCGCTCGATCGGCGGAACCTCAGCCGCTGGATCACTTCAGGTTGTAGTACAGGAGCGCAGTCGCATGAACGCCTTACGGTTGATCGGCGCTGCAATCATCGTGTTACTTTGCCTTACGCTGAATTCGCAATCGCTAATGAAAAAACTATGCCTGGCGATGACTCTGTTTCTCGCAACAGCCGCCGCAGTGCCGCTGGTTCCAAATCAATGGCAAAGCCTGGTCGATGGAGTTGGCATGGGAACAGTTTGCGGAATTTGTCTATGGACCACCTGCTGGATTGTGCTGAGTGTTCAAGCCATCTGGAAGTCCTGCCGAGCCAACGGTGCCACCAACCTGCTGAAAAGAAGTACATCGACAGCGGCGATAACAATCATCACGTTGACATCGTTTTCTGTGGCAACCACCGCAGTTTCTGCTCGGGATGATGATCACAAGTCGATCAGACCGGACGTCGTTCTTCCGTACGCACCCGGCCAGCCGGAACTACTCGCCGAACGCGTTTTTCTTTCGAAAGAAGAGTTTCTAAAACTATACAGCCAAGCCTATCCTGACGAACTCAGAAGCTCAAATGCCCCTACAGAAAGCCGAGTTGTCGCGGCGTTCTACAAAAGCGGGCAGCAACTTCAGGTGAAGGATTCCAACTGGTCACAGACTTTCACGGCTCGATATGTAATCCGCAGCTATTCCGAAACACCAGTTAGTGTTTCGCTACCAATTGGTCAGGTGGCCGTTCGCTCAGCAAAACTAAATGGCGGCGATGCTATTCTGGTTGCAGAAAGAGCGGTACCTGTTCTACTGGAAGATTCACCAAATCAGCCCGCAGGCCAAAATAAGCAGCAGTTGCAGGCCCCACAGCAGGCGCCAATTCTTCCCATCAAATCAGACTCCAGTTACAGCGTGCATATTCCAACCAAAGGCGTACATCTACTGGATTTAGTCTTCGACGTTGCCGCCACAATCGAAAATTCAGTGGGACACATCAGTCTGCCACTGCGGCCGGTTCCGGCGGGAACGATATCCTTCCAAATACCCAATGAACAACTGGACGTTCAGGTCAACGGCCGCAGCAACGCATTTCGCAAAGACGGGGCGATTCTTATCATCCCGATTGCCGCTGCGGGAAGCACGCGGATTGACTGGCGTCCGACAACAGCACAAACATCCGCCAATACAATTTATCACGCCCTAGTTAACTCAGCATTAACACTTGATGACGCCGGAATGACGGTTCATGCGTCAATTGGCATTAACTGCAGACAGGGACAGCTTTCTGAAATCGAAATCTCAGTCCCCAAAGAATACTCAGTTCAAGCAGTTTCCGGCAACGAAATTGCAGGCTGGAATATTGCGGACGATAAACAGGAATCAGTGAAACTGCAGTTCAAGCAGGCTATCGAAGGTGAAACGCGTTTCAATCTAATTCTGTTCCGTAAACTTGTCCTGACGTCGGAAAGCACAAGTCTTGATGTACCGGTTTTGTCCGTGACAGGTGCCTCGCGAGATTCAGGAAACGTGACAGTACTTGGGGGGCGGGAACTGGAAGTACGAGTTGACTCACTGTCCGGGGTAACTCAACTGAATGCTGCAGAATCCACATTACCACAAGGCATTGACACGACATTAAGACGAGTTCTCGCCTGGCGCTACACGCGTCACCCGGTTGCGATTTCGATCCGAGTCTTCCGTACGGTTGACCGGATGCAGATCACGATGCTTAACGGAGTACAACTGGAAGCTCAACGGCAGCTATGGACAACGCTGATCAATGCAGACATTTCCGGCGCTCCGCGTCGTCGCCTGGAAATCCGGGTGCCTAACGATTTTCTCGCGCTCGATGTCAGCGCCAATGACCTGGCCGACTGGTACTACACTCAGCCCGACGACGACAAAGCAACATTCAAAATCCTGAACATTCAGTTTCACACAGCCAGACAGGGAATTGTCAGCGCCGTCATTCAGGCTCAGTCCGATCTAAGCGACAAACTGAACGAAACAAAGCTGGTGACACCGATAGTTTTGGCGGCCGATGAAGCCATTACAAACTTAAGTGTGTGGCTGGATGCGGCATCAAAAATCTCCACAGCTGCGGCCGAAGGCTGGAAACGCGCCGGTGGAGAAACGGCCATTGATCCACGAATCCTGCAGCTTCAGTCTGACGCACCGGATATCTCGTTCACTACCACCGACTCAGCTCCGCAGCCGGTTGTATTGGGATTGATGCAGGCGACTCCGGGCCTAATTCCGGAGTCTGTATCGGTGACTAATGTTACGGACACATCCATCGAACTGACGCTCGCTCTGAAATGGCAAATTGCCGGTGCAGCAACGCGGGAATTGTCCTTCACGCTGCCGGAAGTCCGTGGCGATTCGTATGACTTTCGCATACCCGGTCTTCGACAACTGGAAAAGAAAACCACTGATGGTCGTGTTCACTTCACCGTGCATCTGCAACAACCAGTCAGTGAACATTTTTTCATTCTGGCTACGGCAACTTTGCCGCTGACAGATTCAAAACAAATCGCTGCTCAGCCACCGGAATTCCCAGGGTACGAAGCGAAGGCTTCGCACTTTTGGGTCATTGTGAATCAGTCGGCAGGCCTGCTTCAGGCAGTTGATATGGCAACCGACGGAGAAGACGTTTCGCCAACTGACATCAAGATAAAACTTCCGGAAGGTCTGCTGCAACAGTCGGTCGCGATTCGACGTTTGAAGGCCGACCGTCCAAATTCGCCATGGCAATTAAACTTTGCAGAACGCCAAAAAGTAGCTCCCGCCGTAATTGCTTTGGCGAGCCACACAACCATCATCGCCGCAGACAGCACCTGGCGATCTTTTCACAAGCTGCAGATGCGGAATGAATCACGTCAGTTTCTGCCAGTTATCCTGCCAGACAGCAGTCGAGTTCTGTTTTGCAGGGTAGAAGGGCAGCCGACTCGAATCGTTTCGCGAAACCTGGATGACAAGACTCTGCACCTGGTTCCAATTCCTCAGTCAGGGCGGGCGTGTACTCCGTTTAACGTTGAGTTCGCACTGGCCGGAACTCTGCCTGTGTTAAGCGAGACACTGTCGGCAGAAACGCTAAGCATTCCAGTACCTGAATTTCCGGAATTCCGAGACTTCCCCGACTACGGTATCACGGTTTCACGAAATACCTGGAGCGTTCATGTTCCAGAACAATGGCGAGCCAGCCTGATCAATGATCCAAGAAAGACGAATGTTATTGAAGCCAGCGAAGACGACTTTGAAGACGCGATTCTTCTGTCAACTGTCGACAATCTTAAGTCGATGGTCAATTCAATGAATTTCGGTTCGGCCAATCGCTTCGGAAACGATCAGTCCTGGTTCCAGCAGATTCAGGAACAACAAAAGACACTGGAGTCACTCAGCGGTAATTCACAGATCGTAGAAGACCTGCGGCAGAATGTATTGCAGGAATATGAGTCCATAGTCCAGCAGAAGCTCGACGTCGTCGGTGGCGGTGGCGGTGGCGGTGGCGGTGGCGGTATCTTCGAAAACGCTTCGCCAACGAATCAACTCGATGGACGAAATCGGTGGCTGGAAGAACAGGAAGACGTTCAAAACGGTTTTAACAATTCCAACGCGATCCGACTCTTTGAAGACAACGCTGGTTTGGGAGTTCAACTGAACAGCAGGCAGGACACAGATAAGAAGTTCCGTTTTGCGTTACCTGAATTGATAGCAAAGGAATCGTTTCTACGTGAACAATCTTTGCCAATGTCGAAAGCGTTATCCGATAAGGCAAAAGACCAGAAGGCTGAGAACAAAGGCTTGTCAAAGCCTGACTTCAGAAATCGTTCGCAACTGCTCGAAAGACGCAAATCAAATCTGAAGCAACAATCCGACCGCGGACAAGGTCTGGACCTGCTGAGCGAGCTAGCCGCGAAGTCGATAGCCGAACCCCAAACGCCGTTCGCCCCGACGCAGACTGCTGCCCCGCCGGTTCGGGACGAACTGCACCATCGCGAACTGACGGCACAGCTTGGATGGGCCGATAATGCATATCCATGGGAGGATACAGCCGGTGAAGCGACAGGCTTGTTGTCACTCAGTTTTCAGATTCCTCAGGATGGCGTTCGCCATGGCTTTGTCCGAACCGGTGGCAATGCGATGTTGACATTAGGCATTCGCAGTAGCGAAGTCATTGAAACACGACTCGGACTTATTTGGGCGGGGCTTTGCGCTATCATGGCCGTCCTGCTTCTCAGAAATTCGGCGACGGGAAGCTCTGCCGTGTTGCTACAGTTGTTATTGCTGGCCGCATTTCTGGGTATTACCGGCTGGATATTCCTGCCCAATCCACTTCACGGGTTCAGCCTTTTGACCTGTCTAGTGGCGTCGCTCGGTGTTTGCGGCACGCTGATCTGGCGAAGTTTTCGCAGACCACTTGCGGCGTAATTCAGCCCAACGCTAAGTCGCCAACCTGCAAGCGTGCGTTCATTCTGAAGCCTGCCATCACAATTAATGAAATTAGAAATGGCTATTCGAAAGCCAATAGAATCGCTTATGATGCCTCTGGCCTGATAGACGGATCAGAAAACCGGCATACGTCGTTTAATTAAAGAACAGCACTGGAAGAAGACTGAACTCACAGTCGCCACCGCAGCAAGAACGCATTCCTGCCGCTGGCCGCAGCGACTGATTTTTCCAGGCTCGAAGTGACCAAAACTGCAGGGAAGCCGCAAGAAATGGCCACGACTATTCATAATCAACTGAAGCTACATTATGTCGCTGACGAAAGTCGACACGAAGTGGAGCTGGACGGCTACCGTATTGACGCGATCGATGCTGATAACCGACTGATTGAAATTCAGTGTGCATCATTAATGGCGATTCGTGACAAGATTCGCAAGCTGACGAAAAGTCACCAAGTCGTGGTAGTAAAACCGCTGGCCGCGCGGAAGAGGTTAATTAAGAAGGCTCGCTTTAACGGCAAAGTCGTCAGCAGCCGTTACAGCCCGACGCGTGAGACGCTGCCTTACATATTTCAGGAACTGGTGCACTTCACAAAAGCGTTTCCACATCCCAACCTGCAACTTGATGTGCTGCTAACGGAACAGGAAGAAATCCGACTGCCTCCAAAAACAAAGACCTGGCGTCGCAAACACAGTGTTCACGACAGAACGCTTATCGAAGTGCAGCATACGTATTCGCTGCAAACCGTGGACGACCTTTGGCGGGCGTTATGCCTGACGTTGCCGGATGTTTTTACAACAGCTCATTTGGCCGAAGGTGGCAGCATGCCACGCTGGCTGGCACAGAAGGCGGCCTACTGTTTTCGTGAGATGAATCACATAGAAGTCTGTGGCAAGCAGGGCAACGCAATTGAATATCGTCTAAAAAAAGTCAAACGACAACGTAAGCGAAAAGCTGCCTGATGCGTCATCAGCCAATCAGAGGGGTAACATGAACGGCAGTACAGCTGATTCGGCATTACATATTGTTTCGCGCCGAAGGTTTCGTGATTGCTTTATCAGGAGAACAGATTTTGATTCGCTATGTGAAATTTATCCTTTGTCTGGGATTGCTGACTTCAACGTCGGCCGCAGACGAGATGCCGAAAGTAGAAGTTGGCAAACCAGCGCCTGACTTCTCGATGACCGGCATAGACGGAAAAATGTTCAAGCTGTCAGATAAACTAAAAGTTGGCGACAGAAACGTGGTCCTGATGTTCAGCCGAGCTAACTGGTGACCTCATTGCATGAAGCAGTTGGTCGAACTGCAGCAACATTCTGAAGAATTCAAGGCTCTCAACGCCGAGCTCATTTTTGTTTTCCGAGAAGAAAAAGAAGGAACGAAAGGTCTTCAGAAAATCAGGAAAGTGACAGGCACAAGCTATACACTGGCTACCGATCTGGACAAGAAATCATCAGCAGCCTACAGCACAAAGAGAATGAGATTCGACAATTTCGTAATTTCACGGGATGGCACCGTTGACGCAATAATTGACGGCACACTTCGTGATCGAGCCAAAGCCAATCAACTACTGACAACTCTTCGTAAATCCGAAGGAAGATAGATCGTCAGATTGCCTCAGTGGCCGCCGACACTTGCGTCGAGACAGCGATGTCGGCGGCGTTTCACTCTCAACGGGACGGCGTTTAGGTCCGCCTGGCCGCTTATGTGGAAAGCAACGTTGTGTTGCCTTTTTGCAACATGATGACCTGCTGAATAATGCCTCAAACGGTGCAAAACCAATCCTGTGGTCCTAAATCATCACGATTGTCGATTCGGCACAACCTTAAAAACGCTTTGTCCGCCAAATTTCTCGCGGCAATCCGGCTGAGATCCGTCGCTGCCTTCTGCCTGCTTCACATTTCGGTTCTATGTTTACCCAAAGATCTTCCACTCTGATGGCATTGCCGTTGATATGGCTGGCATACCACTTTTTAGTGCGGAAAAGATTGAAGTCAAACATCCGGCTGGATGGGCACAGACCCAAGAATGTGGAGCATAGATTTAATGGCAAAGCGAACACTGGCATCCCTGATTCGAAACGCTCTGGCAGCAGGCGCATACGTCGCTGCAACCTCGGCAACATCAAACGGCTACGCTAAGTCTTACGGTTTTCATGGCGAGGCGGTGGTCCAAAACTCAGGCTGCACCAACTGTCGACAGGTTGTTGGGGGCCAACTGCCCGGGTATCCAATGCACACGTTGCCACAGACGCCATACGGATACCCCGACAACACACTACTTTCTCCAAACACAACATTTGACAGTAACTCCAACACACTGGGGTCGGCCTATTCGTCAAATGCAATCAGTAACTATGGCCAAAATGTCAGCGGCTTGAGCAGTGGCACAGCACAACTGCTTGCCGGAGGTACTGACGGCAACGCAACTGCCTCGGGATCGGCAGGTGGCTATTCGAATATCTCAGGTCAATTCATTACCGGTTCCGATTCACCAACATTTGGCGGCCTGCAGCAATCTGGTGGAGCTGCCCAGGAAAGCAGTTCCGGAGCGCAATCCGGTTCTGGATTTGGATCATCAAACGGTAGGTCTTCAGGTGCAGCGGAAGGATCAACCGCAGCATTAGCTGCTATCGGTCAACCAAATTCCACTTTGGTATCCGGCGCCAGTGTCGATGCTGATAACGATGCTGCGATAGGTACCGACGCGGCGGCAAACAGTGATCTGCTGCAGATTGCGCAGGCGCCAGCCGAAGGCGAAGTCGCGTCCGAAAGCACGGATGATTCAATGCCATGGTCAGTTCTGCCCAGCGGAAGTGAATTTGGTACTGGCGGTACGTTTGGCAGCGTTGCTGAGAGCAACTCGAATCAAGGCACCGGATCAGGCGGTGGCAGCAGCCAGGGATCATCTTCAGGATCCCCAAGCGGCGGGCAGGGCTGGTCTCCATCCCAAGGCGGCAGCAGTGGTGGCAGTGGACTGGGATCAAGCGGTGGACAGCAATCGTCCGGATCAAACGGATCGGTGCAGACAGCAAGTCTGCCACCAGCGACATCGGCCACGCCGGTTGAGGGAACACCGGCAACCACAACAACGGGCGTCGTGTCTTCTGGCGAAACCAACTCGACGCCTGATTCTACTTCAACTCCTGAATCGACAGGTGAATCGCAAACGGATGGCTTCGGCAACGGAACTCTTGTGAGTTCTTCCGGAACTACTTCAAACACCGGCAACGAATCCAATGGAAGTTCCGGCACTAACAGTTCGTCAAACAGTGGCTCCGGCACTGACAGTGAGTCAACGTCTGGAAGCGATAGCCCAACGGGAGACGGGCTGTTTACGAACACTGAGGAACCATGTGTGAACATCCCGGTTACAGAACCGACTGATCCCGTGGATGAAGTGAACACCACACCAACGGAATCAGATTTGGTCGGGGACGACAACACAAGTGCTCCGGTTGTTCCTGAACCGAGCAGCATGCTGATGCTGGCAGTGGGTTCAGTACTTGGCGGTGCAATTTACAACCGTCGACGAAGTAAGAAAAACTCGGAACAGAAGTCGGAAGACGCTATTGAGTAAGCTACGGCAGGGGTAATGCTTGTTACAATTAGAAATCAAAGTCACCCCTTCTTCGGTAACTCACCGCAGAAGGGGTTTTCTTTTGGCCTGACCTACCGCTTGAGTCGAACCAGAATGACCGTATTGCCCCCTAACAATGTCCGGCGCGGCAGTCATAACATCTCCAATGTCGCATACGACAACCAACGGCAGCCAAAGCCATTTCAGTAATGTGCCCGGGCAGGTTTCAGTGACAACTCAAAGTTAGCTTATTTGAAAAGCGGTTGCCCAAGCCCGCAAGAACAACCGCTTTTCACTTGGTACATTATTCGTACGAACTGGCACGTTATCATTCAGGCTGTGGTAGCGATTCGTAAGCTTACAGCACCCAGAAGAAGAAAAAAACGTATGAGCGACAAATGGATTGCTGAACGCATGAGCCGCATTGACGCGTCGGGTATTCGAAAGGTCTTTGACCTTGCAGCCACAATGAAGAATCCGATCAATCTTAGTATCGGGCAACCGCACTTCGACACACCTCAGGAAGTGAAGGACGCATTATGTCAGGCTGTTCAGGATGGCAAGAACGCCTATAGCCAAACGCAGGGCATCGCGCCGCTGCTTAAAAAACTGCAGGCACACGTGGATACAACATTCGGTCATCCTGATCGCCAGGTGTTCACAACTTCCGGAACCAGTGGAGCTTTAATGCTGGCACTGTGCACGCTGATCGATCCAGGCGATGAAGTGCTGGTATTTGATCCGTGGTTTGTGATGTACAAACACCTCACGACACTGGCCGGTGGCAAAGTTGTTCAGGTGTCAACATACCCTGACTTTCGAATTCGTCCAGAAGCGGTTGAAGCAGCCATTACCGATCGAACAAAAGTAATATTGTTCAACAGCCCTGGCAATCCAACCGGGGCAGTTGCAACGGAAGAAGAGGTCAAAGCCCTGGCAGAAATTGCAGCCAGACATGACATCGCCCTGATCAGCGACGAGATCTACAAGGCGTTTTGCTATGACGGAGAATTTCACAGCCCGGCAAAGTACAACGACAAAACCATCGTCATCGATGGGTTTAGTAAGTCTCATTCAATGACCGGTCTCAGACTCGGATATGTTCACGGGCCGACCTGTGTCATTCAGCAGATGATGAAACTGCAGCAGTTCACGTTTGTCTGTGCACCACACCCCGTTCAGTGGGCTGGACTAACGGCCTGGGAAATGAATTTGACAGACCACCTTGAGGACTACAAACGCAAACGCGATTTGATGGTGTCAGAGCTGACAGATGATTTTGACATCCAGGGTGCCGAGGGAGCCTTCTACCTGTTCCTGAAGACGCCATGGGGCACGGGTACAGAATTCGTCACCGCAGCAATCAACAACAATCTGCTGATCATTCCGGGGCAGGTATTTAGTTCAGTCGACACACACTTTCGACTGTCGTTTGCAGCAGAAGACGAGACGCTGCTGCGAGGAGCAGAAATCCTCAGGAAACTTGCAAAACAGCGGCCTCCTGCCACAGAATGAGCCTCCGATGCAGCATTTGCTGGTAGAGTTCAGAAAATGGTGGGCGTAACGTGGGTTCGATGGACAACTTTAGAGCTGTCGCCGACATTGAAATATGCGTAAAAGACGCCTCAGAACGACTTTTTCCTCTGTTTTTTCTGTCTCGGCCTGTTTTCATGAGAAACAAACGCAATGCTGCGATGTTCCAGGGTCGCTAAAGAAATAGTGTAACGTCTTGTGAAGATCTAGTTTACAATAAAGCGAACGCGGCAATTTGCCGCATTCGTCCTTGTTAATTTTAATCACATACTCTCTGAAAAAAGGAAGCAGGCATGCGAAAAGCATCGCTCCGATCAAGAGGCTTTACGCTGATTGAGTTACTTGTTGTCATCGCGATTATTGCATTGCTGATTGCACTTTTGCTACCAGCCATTCAGCAGGCCCGCGAAGCAGCAAGTCGCACTCAGTGTCTGAATAACCTGAAGCAAATTGGCTTGGCTCTGCACAATTACCACGATGCCCATCTTGTTTTCCCTCCGGGACAGACAACCGGATGGAATCGTATTCAGAAATCGATCGGCGGCGCAGGCAACTACGGTACTGTTCCACCTCTGGAATCAATGACTCAGGTTTTCACGGGTCAAAACCTGCCAGCGCATGGCGAAAGCTGGATGTTGCATATTCTGCCGCAAATCGAAAAACAAACTACATACAACAACTGGTTGCCCGCATTGAACGTTTGGGGCAACACAAACAATTTGTTTTGGCGAACAGTCATGACCAATACAAACGTCAACACGGGTGCGCTGTTGCCTGACGAAGCCCCTGGCAATACGCATGTTGCCGCCTTCTACTGCCCATCTCGCCGAGGGGGTATGGAAACGACTGGCGCGATGTCGCACGCTCGACGTGTTGACGTTAACCAAACGTCAGGCGGAAACGACTACGTTGGCAGTGCTGGCTCAGGAACACTTTTCTACGTGGGAAGCACGATCGATCCTACACAACCCGATGCCCGCACAACGTGGTATTTGTCAGGACAGGATTTAACCACGATCAACAGCACCAACACGGCAACCGGAGTTCCGCTGTTCTGTCAGGTTGCAGGGCAAGCTGGAATTTTCAGCCCAAACAGCTCCGTCAACATGGCAAGTATCACAGACGGAACATCGCAAACGATTCTTGTGGCGGAAGGTGAGCGATTTATGAACCTGAACCCCGAGTATCGTAATGTGCAACCATTGCTTCGCAATCCCTACGATGGCTGGGCATGGGGTGGACCTGCAACTCTGTTCTCAACGCGACTTCCTCCAAATAAGCAGGAACACTTTGAAGCGGCTGGTGGACCCCACTCTGGCATTTTGCAGGTGAGTCTGGCAGACGGTTCAGCTCGGACAATCAGTGAGTCAATCGGACTGGATGTCTGGCAGCGACTCGGCAATATGGCTCAGGGCGTACCTGTTGGTAACGGTTTCTAGAGCTTTCCGCTAAACAAAAGCCGTACAGAAAAACTCTTTCGGCAATGGAAAAAGTCCAGAACCGCAACCTTAAACGTTGCGGTTCTGTCATTTAATGCATTCATGACTTACCATACAGGCTTGTCTGCCGTTTATGGCATCAGGTCTGTTCTTCATTGGATTCAGGGTCAAAACCATGACCATTCGTTATGCCTGCCAGGAATGCGATTCCGTTCTGAAGATCAGAGACGAACTGGCGGGAACGAAGGCGAAATGCCCCAAATGCAAAACGGCATTCGTCATTCCGAAACCCGAATTGGTCGCGGCTGAGGCTGTCGTTGCGGCGGCAGTTGACACTGAACCGCCGGTCGACATGCCTCTTAAAATTACGCCTCTGGTTGACCCCGCCGACACAGACCTCGACGACACAGCCGAACCGATCGCCGCTTCATTAGTAGCCGGAAAAGCGGCGTCCGATGGAAAGCCAAAGCCTTCAGTCGCAGACCTAATGCGCGAACATGAAGCTTCGCGGAAGAAGAAAACCTACAAGAAGAACAAAGGTGGACTTGAAGCCGCTGCGGCAGTGGCCGAATTGGTTACATCTGGTTCAGCCGCCGACGCCCTGACAAGAACCTACGATCAAAAACGTGGGAAATCATCTGATCCACCACCGTTAACGCGAGAAGAGCGCCGCGCTGCCGAAGAAAAAGAAGCTCTCAAATTTTTCGCCGTAAGGGGTGGCGCCGGACTGACTGCCGTTTTAGTTGTTGGATATTTCCTGATTTCCTGGGTGATGTCCGAATCTCTGCCAGACCTTGAATACGGATACGGTGTCGTCACGTTAGATAATACTCCGGTTGCTGGAGCACGCGTGCAGTTCGCACCGATCAAAGCTTCTGGCAGTCCGGAAGATCAGATTTCCACGCCATCCGTCGGCTACACAGATGCGTCAGGTAATTACGTTTTGATGTGGGATCCGGTAAATCGTGGGGTACTTCCAGGCAAGCACTCCGTGACGATAATGGACATTAACGGCGGCGAATACCCACTTTCGGACACCGACCGTCAAAAAGCGGTGGATGTTGGCGGGGATAACGTTTTCAACTTCAGCCTTTCATCAGGAAGATAGCTGTCGCATTTTCCCCATCGCGAATCTATCGCTATCATCGTCGCTATGTCAGCAATTACGATCATCGACTACGGAATGGGCAATCTGCGTAGCGTTCAAAAAGCCATCGAACGAGTCGGTTCAGAGGCAATTATCACGTCTGACCCGCGACAGATTTCGCGGGCCGAACGAGTTATCCTGCCCGGTGTCGGCGCTTTCCGTGACGCCATTAAGGCTCTGCACCAATACGATCTGGTTGGTGCAATCCGTGATGCGGTTGTGAGCGAAAAACCGTTTCTTGGAATTTGCCTTGGCCTGCAGATGCTATTCGATCTGTCGTACGAAGATGGCGAATATGAAGGTCTTGGAATTATTCCGGGGCATGTTAGAAAATTCGAACTGCCGCCCGGCCTAAAGATTCCGCACATGGGCTGGAATCAACTTGAACTGCCAGGCACAGACAATCCAATGCTGACCGGCATCGGCAACGACGCCTGGTTCTATTTCGTGCACAGTTATTACGTTGACCCTGACGACACTTCGTGGATTGCAGCCGAAACAGATTACGGCGGACGCTTTGTCTCAATGGTCGCAAAAGACACTGTCTTCGCGACTCAGTTCCATCCGGAAAAAAGTCAAACTGCCGGGCTTCACCTGCTAAAAAATTTCGTCAACTTCCGGAACTCAAACACAAAACCAGTCCCACTTTAAAATGCAACTTTATCCAGCAATCGACATTCGCGGTGGCAAATGTGTTCGTCTTCGCCAGGGAGACTACAACAACGAAACGATCTTCGGCGATGACCCTGTCGAAATGGCTCTGCGGTGGAAATCCGAAGGGGCCGAATGGCTGCATCTGGTCGATCTGGATGGAGCCAAAGAAGGGCGTCCGGTCAATCACGAAATCGTTAAACGCATTGTTCGCGAAACGGGGATTCCCTGCCAGATGGGCGGCGGCATTCGCAGTGAAGACAACATTCGAATGGCGATTGAAGACATTGGGCTGACTCGAGTAATCATCGGCACCAAAGCTTTGAAAGAACCGGAATGGTTCGCCGACGCCTGCAATGCCTTTCCGAACAAACTGGCCCTTGGGCTAGACGCCAAGGATTCAATGATTGCTACCGAAGGCTGGCTGGAAGTTTCGCAGGTGTCCGTGATGGATCTCGCAAAACGATTTGTCGACGTACCAATTTCTGCCGTGATCTATACAAACATTGCAAACGACGGCATGATGCAGGGCGTCGATCAGGCAACTCTGGCAGATCTGCGGGCACTGGCTGAAATGGGACTGCCCGTCATTGCATCGGGAGGCGTCACCACGATGGACGACATACTTGCTCTACAGAAGATTGCCAGCAAAGTTCCAACCCTGATCGGTGCAATTGTTGGACGAGCCATCTACGAAGGCACCATCGACGTTCGAGAAGCCTGCGAAGTACTAAGCTGATAACCACGCACTGACACGAAAGAGACGCGATCGTGACGATTTCATTTCTCGATGACGGTGCAAAAGAAAAGTTCGACACCGATGGCTACATCATCGTGCCAAATCTGCTCAATGCTTCAGACGCCAATCTGCTGGGCAGGATTGCAAGACTTGACCACAGCCTTGCAGCTGAACGAACTTCCCGCGCTGATGGCGAAGGTGGATCCGTCGACCTGGTCGTTCGCAACGAATTGCCGGAAGATTCAATCTACGGAGCGATCGTTCGCATGAAACCGCTGGTAGAGGCTATGGAGCATCTGCTGGACGACGAGGTTTACCATTACCATCACAAGATGATCTTGAAAGAACCTCGAGTCGGCGGTGCATGGGCGTGGCACCAGGACTATGGATATTGGTACAGCAACGGGTGTCTGTTTCCAGACATGGGCAGCTGCATGATCGCAGTTGACAAAGCCACAAAAGAAAACGGATGCCTGCAGGTTATCAGGGGCTCGCACAAAATGGGGCGTGTCGACCACCTGAAGCGAGGCGATCAGACGGGAGCCGATGAAGAGCGCATCAACGTGGCCCTGGAACGACTGGAACTTGTGCACGTCGAACTTGATCCGGGATCCGCTGTAATATTCCACGGAAACACGTTGCACCGTTCTGATCAAAACCTAAGCGAGCATCCTCGGTGGGCGTTTATCTGCTGCTACAACACGCGACATAATAACCCATGGAAAGAATCGAAGCATCCTCGTTACAGTCCATTGGATCGCTGGGAACGTGAACGTGTTGCTGAAATCGCATTACAGCAGCTGAATGAGCTTCCCAAAAGTGGATGAGTCCCCCGTCAATCAGCCGCCATCAGCCATGCAGCTGACGCAGACAATTAAGTCGGCTGGTCAACAGTTAAAGTTCGATATCGTCAAAATTGCGCCTGCTGTTTCGCCCCCCGGCTTTCATCCGCTGATTGAATGGATCAGCAACGGCTATCACGCCGACATGGAATGGATTGAACGGCGGAAGGACGCGTATGAACATCCAAATGGCGTTATGCAGAATACGCGCAGCGTAATTGTAGTTGCGTTGAACTATCACAATCAGGATTCACCGGAAAACGATTTCAGGATTTCAAGGTACGCTCATGGAAGCGAAGACTACCACTCGGTTCTTAAGCGAAGGTTAAAGACGCTGATAAAGTCTCTCCAAGCAGCTGCCCCGGATGAAAGAACACGCGCGGTCGTCGACACGGCTCCGTTACTGGAACGGGACTTCGCCAGACTGGCTGGCATTGGCTGGTTTGGCAAGAACACAATGCTGATCAGTCGCGAGATCGGCAGCTGGTTCTTCATCGGCGCTCTTTTGACAACCGCAGAACTCGTTTACGACAAGCCGTTTGAAGGCGACTTCTGTGGTTCGTGTGACAAATGCCTGCAGGCCTGTCCCACAAACGCCTTTCCAAAACCGGGAGTGCTGGATGCCAATCGCTGCATCAGCTACCTGACTATCGAACGACGCGATAAGCCAATCCCCGACGACCTGCGTGAAGGAATGGGCAACTGGGTGTTCGGTTGTGATATCTGCCAGGACGTTTGCCCATGGAACCGATTCGCTCCAACGGAAAGCCCGGCGGAATTTCGGCTGCGAGACGAACTTCGCTCGATTAACCTCGAAACTCTGCTACGACTGGATCATTCCGCCTTTTTAGCAATATTTAAAGGCACACCTTTGGAGCGTACCGGGCGAGACGCCATCGTAAGAAACGCGGCCATTGCCGCTGGCAATCAGACCGACGAGAATTTGATTCCAGTACTCAAACAACTACTGACAGATTCCAGCCAGATGGTCCAGGATGCAGCCGTCTGGTCACTGAGAAATCTAGATCCCCTGTCGAAATGGGGATAGCCCGTCTCCTGAATCGTGTTTACGAGACATCAAGGATCGCATAGATTTCCCATTGAGCCAACAGATTTTCCTAGTTGGCGATCAATGGAGTCGGCAGAGATGGATCTTCGAAATCTTAACTTTTTCGCGCAAGCGGACTCGCCATTTGCCCCCCTGATAAAAGCCGACACGCCGGATAAAACCGACGGAATCCTGGGCGAGGCTGCGCAATGGATCGCGGATAATGTTTCTACAGAATGGTTCCTGGGGGTCTTGAGAGCACACGGGCTAAACTTACTTAGCGCGGTCGTGGTGTTTGTCGTTGGACGGTGGATTGCCAAAATCGTAACCGCCACCATTGTCCGCGGAGCAAAACGGGCACGCGTTGACGCAACTCTGGTTGGTTTCCTGAACAACCTGATCTACATGCTATTGCTGACCGCCGTCTGCATCTCTTCGTTACAGCGCCTGGGGGTAGAAACCAACTCGTTGACAGCGGTACTCGCAGCCGCCGGCTTTGCCGTCGGCATGGCCTTGCAGGGATCATTGGGAAATCTTGCTGCTGGTGTCATGTTAGTATTTTTCAAGCCTTTTCGCGTCGGAGATACAGTTGAGGTCGCTGGCAACAAAGGCACTGTCGTCGAAATCCAGATCTTCAATACGATTCTACTGACTCTCGACAACGTGCGAATCATCGTTCCAAACGGGAAGATCACCGACGGAACCATCCAGAACTATTCAGCAGAACGAGAACGGCGAATCGACATTGTTGTAGGCTGCGGCTACAACGACGACATTCGGGCCGTGAAACAGAAAATGCAGGAGATTCTGGAAGCTGAGCCGCGAGTGCTGAATTTGCCAGCCCCATTGGTTGCTGTGTCTGAACTTGGAGACAGCAGCGTCAATTTCGTCGTTCGGCCGTGGGTTCTTAGCGGTGATTATTGGAATGTGCGTTTTTCACTGATGGAACAAATCAAACTAGCGTTTGACGAAAACGGCTTCACCATTCCATTCCCATCACGCGACCTGTTTCTGCACACACCCGATTCCGCCGCACAGACAACAGTCTTGCGGTCTTCGCGAGCAGCTTAACGAAAGCCTCTGAAACATTTGCCATCGTCAGGCAAGACAGCAGCATTCCCAAAGGATCCATGACGCAAAATCTCACTGAATTTCTGAGTTCATTCCTTTCGGCAGACCGACTCCAACGCATTGATGAAGTCGTTCGAAGTCGTACCAGACTTCTGACGATCGTATTGGAAAATATTACGCACAGTCACAATGCCAGCGCTTGCCTGCGGACATGCGATTGTTTCGGCGTTCAGGATGTGCATGTTGTCGATTCACTGAATAGCTTTAAACTTAACCCCGACATAACGCGAGGTGCAAGTAAATGGCTGACAATTCATCGATATCAAAACGGCGATAAACAATCAACGGATCACGATTCAGCTTCCGAAGCCTGCATTGCAAGCCTAAAAAATCAAGGTTATCGAATCCTGGCGACGTCTCCCTGCCAAAAGAGCGGGCCTCTTCATGAAATCGATATTACGCAAAAGACGGCTATCATCTTTGGTTCCGAAAAACTCGGCGTCAGCAAGACTGCGATTGCGAATTCCGACGGACTTATCCACGTACCAATGTACGGCTTCACCGAAAGCTTCAACGTTTCGGTTTCAGCGGCGATTGTGCTGCAGCATCTGACCGAAAAAATTCACCGCTCAGATGCAGCATGGCCCTTATCTCAAGGCGAACAGCGCGAGCTGGTTGAACTATGGATCAGCAAGAGCCTGGGAATCAAACTGGCGCCGCTTTGTCGTCGGTTCGCTGCCGACGCAGAATAAAACGCCAGCAATCCATGGCCAACATTGCAGGAATCGCAATTCACCCAGACTTCCCACACCACCCTCTTGTTCTGCAAACCCAACAAAATTCCGGGGTTGGCAGTCGCTTTCAGCAGAATCTGCCGGTCGAAAAACGGCTACCAACCGTTACTCCGGACTCATATTGAGGCGTTTCCCGAAATCCGTTACTTCTACCGGTCTCTTTGGCGGAAGTTATTCCGTTGCTAAAAAACACATCTCACGATTACCTATCGCGGCCGGATCCTCCTCTCTATTCCCTAGTGCTGATTCATTGTCTCTGCTGTCCCGTCCCTGACGCGACAGCAGGAATCAACAACTGGTCTCCGCGCCAACCATACGAGAAGCCCAATGACTTCTTCAAAAGCCAAACAAGCTAAAACTCAGAGCCTTGCAAAGTGCATACTTTGCCTTGCATCTGCGACCCTGGCGACGGCGCTTGGGATTGCTGGACCTCTTGGTGCAGACGAACTGCCGGCAACAGTCGTTGATGTGCTTATTGAAGGCAACGAAACGATTCCAAGTTCTGTCATTCTGCAGAAAATATTGACGCAACCCGGTCGGGAAGTCTCAAACCGTCAGCTTCGAGAAGACAAACGCAATTTGATGAATACGCGTTGGTTTTACAGCGTTTCAGAAAGATTCGAAAAGACGCCAAAGGGCGATACACTGATCTTTCAGGTTCACGAACGACCAATTGTACGGCGTGTGCAGTTTCGAGGCGTCACAAACAGTCGACGACTGAAGGAACTCGCATCATGGACGGGCCTTAAAGTCGGTAGTCCTTTCGATCATATTGCCAACCGAGAAGCCGTTCATCGCATTAAACAGGAATACAAAGAAAAAGGATACTTCTTCGTCAAAGTCGAACTGGAGCGTGGTGGCCAACCGACTGAACGCGAAGTCGTGTTTCGAATTCATGAAGGCCACAAAGTTCGCGTTCAGGATCGTTCTGTAAATTTTGCGGGTAAGAATCAGTCAGGCGGCGGACAGCTTTCATGGATGCTGGAGCGGCAGTCGCAGGATGGATCGTTCGGACTGTCGCCATCGGCAGCCCGGTTGAAAACAAAGCTGGTCACGAAAGAAGCAATCCTTGGCTTCTTCGGTGGACTCTACAAACCAGAAACAATGGAACAGGACATTACTGCACTGAAGCAGTACTACCGAGGTCTCGGATTTTTCGATATTTCGATTACCGCTGAGCCCCTGTTCTCCCCGGACCGATCAAGTGTGCGAATTCAATACACGGTCAACGAAGGCATTCCATATAAGATTCGAGACATCACAGTTAACGGCAACAATGTGATCGCCACGAACCGACTTAGGCGAGACCCGGAAATGCAGAAAGGTCAGTATTTTAATTCACTGAACCTGTCCAAAGACGTTCGTAGCATGATGGAACAATACGGTGACCGAGGTCACTACTTCGCGTCAGTTGTACCGGTTCCAAAGTTCACAGAGCAGCCGGGGATTGTTGACATCGCGTTTGAGATCGACGAAGACCGTCCACGCTACGTGCGCAACGTCAATGTGCATCTGCAGGGCGACCATCCGCACACGATGGAAGTCGTGCCCATGAATCAGTTGCAGGTCGAACCCGGAGACCTGGCAAATCCAAAACTAATCGCACGAGGAAAATCACGACTGGCTGGCAGCGGACTGTTCGAACCAAACGTCACCGCAGACGTTGTGCCCGTTGATCCCGATCAAATAATGCAGGCATCTAATTCACGTACAATCCGTGGACAAGACGGTACTGGCTATTCGCCTGCATGGACCGACCTGTTTGACCGTCCGTCTGAAGTAACTGCCTACGGACATTCGGTAATGGGGCCGCCAGGAGTCAGTGAACCCGTTATCAAGAATCAACCGACGGCAAAAGAACATACTGCAGCGGTATCGTTTCTACGCCAGTCGCAAACGCCCAGCGTTGTTGAGTACGCCGCCTGCAGTCCCGCGAAAATTTTCTATCAGCCACAAAGCTCGTTGCTGACTTCGTCGTTTCCTGATGAAGCAAACGACGACCTGATCATTCGCGGTCAAAGCCCGGATGGAAATTTCGATCCAACTCAGCCCGGTCGCGGAAACGCAGTACTGGATGGCAGTCCCTACAACAACCAGTTTCAAGCATTGCCACCCGGTTGGGTAGACATCAATGTTTCAGCGATGGAAGGCCGCACCGGTCGACTGATGTTCGGAGCCGGCGTCAACAGTGATGCTGGAATCGTCGGATCGTTTGTCTGGGATGAACGAAACTTCAACCTGTTTCGTCCACCACAGACATTTGCCGACATCATCGAAGGCCGCGCTTGGCGAGGTGGCGGACAAAAGTTCCGACTGGAAGCCGCTCCGGGTAACACAGTGAGTCGCTATGCTTTAAGCTGGACTGACCCGTACTTTATGTACAGCGATTACAGCCTGAGTGTGAGCGGTTTCTACTTCAACCGATTCTATCCGGACTGGGACGAAACTCGACTTGGCGGTCGAATTAGCCTGGGACGGCAAATCACACCGGAATGGTCAGTTAACGGTGCTCTGCGGCTGGAAGATGTTGAAATTAATAACCCGCGTCTCGTGACGGGGCAAACGACTTCCGTTCCGGAACTTGAACAGGTAAGAGGCAGCAGTTTTCTTTCAACAGTGCGAGGCTCTCTGTCACACGACACTCGCGACTCTTCATTGATGCCGAGCGACGGTCACTTTTATGACGTAGCATACGAACAGGCTTTCGGTGACTTCAACTATCCTCGCTGGGAAGGCGAAGCACGACAATACTTCACAGTTTACAACCGTGCCGACGGAAGCGGACGCCACGTGCTGACTCTTGCCGGCAACCTCGGCTGGAGTGGTACAGATACGCCCGTATTCGAACGTTACTATGCTGGTGGATTTCAGTCGTTTCGCGGCTTCGCGTTTCGTGGCGTAACGCCTCGTGGTGCTGACAACATTTCCACAGGCGGTACATTCCAAATGCTTGGAACAGCGGAATACCGAATTCCGGTCACTGCGGATGACATGGTCAACATGGTAGTCTTCAGCGATATTGGAACGGTCGAACGAGACGTTTCGGTTGATAATTTCCGAGTCACAGTTGGTGTGGGACTTCGAGTTGTTGTTCCGGCAATGGGACCAGTGCCGTTGGCATTCGACTTTGGCTTCCCAGTCAAGAGTCAAAGCTACGACGACGAAAGAATCTTCAGTTTCTACGTCGGCATCAATCGATAGTCAGAACAGCCTGCAAAACACTCGGCCAGTTTTTGTTTGTGGGAAACAGCCTCGCCCAGCGAAATGCGTCGTTCGTCGGCAGGAGTCAGCGCAAAACACTGTAGGATCCGAACGATCATCTGCTAAACTGCAAAGATGATTGTTGAAGGACTCTTAACCACGACTGACACTGCTGGAAAAGTTAACGTGGCTCCGATGGGGCCAATCATACACGGTAACTTTGAAACAATGACGCTGCGCCCGTTTCAAGGGTCGACGACGTACGAAAACCTACTGGCAACACGAGTGGGTGTATTCCACGTTGTTGATCAGGTGGGACTTCTTGCTGAAGCTGCCATTCGCAGACTCTCGGCCGAAGGCCTGCCACCCATGGAACCAGCTGTTGCCGTTAGTGGCGTGGTGCTGGCAGATTGCTGTCGCTGGTTCGAACTTAAGATCATAGACGTTGATGTATCCGACCAACGATCTCGAATGACAGCCCATGTCGTTCATTGCCAGGAACGGCGACCGCATGTCGGGTTTAACCGAGCCAGGCACGCCGTTATCGAAGCCGCGATTCTGGCTACGCGCGTGCACCTTCTGACACAGGAGGAAATCGAATCCGCATTGCATTTTCTAAAGCCAGCCGTTGAAAAAACGGGCGACCAACCCGAACGGGATGCCTTCCAGATGTTGCAGACTTATATTGAAACTCACTATGCAGAGGCACCTGTGAATGAATGACGTGGAGGTCATCGCTGGTTCGCGTTTGCACTTTGGGCTGCTATGTGCCCCAGACGGCGGTCGCTGGAATTATGGGGGCATCGGTATGATGCTCGATCAGCCGCATTGGCATTTTCACTTTGGGCTAAACCTTCCGAACACTACCGACAGCATAGTTGCCTCGCCCGACGTCACTGGACGACTGGAGCGCATACTGGTGTCGTTTCGTCAGATCCACACTGAACTGCCAGCCATCAGAATCACAACCCAAAGCGAAGCGTCACTACATGCCGGACTCGGCGCGGGTACTCAACTGACACTTGCTGCCGTGTCTGCCATGCGCTTGCTTCTGGGTCAGTCACGGCCGACCGACGTGGGACAGATTGCAGAGACATTTGGACGGAGTCGCCGATCTGCTGTGGGAACATTCGGTTTTGACCATGGTGGTTTCATTGTCGACTTTGGAAGATCAATGCCAGAAGGAAATCAGATCAAGCGATTTCGTTTTCCAGATAAATGGCGAATGGTACTTCTAACACCCCGAGCTTCAGCAGGACTGTTTGGTGATACCGAAGAATCATTCTTTGGCAAACAGGACACACTGGATGGCAACATCATCCAGAGGCTGGAAACGATTATCGAAGACGAGCTTATCGTCGCGTTGACACAGGAAGATCTTAGTCGTTTCGCGGACAGCCTGGCGGCATACGGAAACCTGGCCGGTGAGTTTTATGCTTCAGCTCAGGGAGGAATTTTTTCCAGCGCACTGTTGCGGCCCGTTGTTGCCTGGCTGGAAAACCGCGGCATTCATGGAGCCGTCCAATCATCGTGGGGACCGACGATTTGCATTCCTGCTGCCAGTGAGTTAGATGCTGCCAGTGTGCGCGACACTGTTTTAAAGCATCCCGCGGCAAACCAGATTGACATCACCATTGCCAAGGGACTCAACACTGGAACAACCATTAAAACGCTGGCTCCGGAAAATCAACGATCGTTAGGATAAAATCGAGCCAGACGATCTGGTGACACGCCCATTTGAGCAGCGGCAATCAGGCACCAATTGCGCAGAGTCTGGAGAAACACGCCGCGGCGTTTCCAGCGACGAGCTGAAACAAGTAGCGGACTGTTTAACACAACAATTCTGCCCCGCCGTTTGAGGATCTTCATGAGAAAAAGATCTTCCATGAACTTCATAGCGGGAAATCCACCAATCTCCTGAAACGTGTCGGCACGGACAAAAATCGCCTGATCTCCATAGGCCCATTTCAACACGGCGGCACGTGAATGATTACCGGCTTCCAGGCAGCGAAACGCCAAACCCGGCTCATCTATTCGTTGCCGAAAACATCCCGCAACTATATTCGAATCTGAGACCATCCGATTTTTGAGTTCGACGATGGCTCCAGAATTCAGGCAGCAATCGGCATGCAGAAACAGCAGTACGTCACCGGTCGCATGGTCTGCTCCGATATTCTGCTGAGCAGACCGACCGGGCGAAGGTGCGACAATTACGCCAGCGTGTGCGGTCGCCACGGCAAAAGTATTGTCCGTGCTACCACCGTCAACAACAAAAATTTCATCCGCCCCTGCAGACCGAGCGCTTTTGATGGCTGCAACGACAGCAACTTCTTCATTCAGCACGGGAATAATGACCGATACTTTCAGCACCGCTTGTTTCCGTTATGCCGTGACATTGTTGCCTGCCAATCTTGCCTTAAACTGAATCGTCGCCGCCATTTGCGAGTTTCGTCTAATGAACTTTGTTTCACACGAGTCAAAACCGGGCACGTTTTTCTGTCATTTGTTCTAAGTAGACTGCGCCTGCAACTCAATCAGTTCATGCATCAATGCAGCGCGAAGCTTCTCAATTTGTTCAACTGATTTAAGCTTATTTCCGTGCTGGTCAACCACATAAAAAACGTCGACCACCTGATCGATATTTGTGGCAATTCGCGTCAATTCAACCGACAACCCGTGCTGGTAAAGAGTCAATGCCAGTGTGTATAGCAAGCCCGGACTGTCCATTGCGAAGACATCAATCACCGTATGTTTTTCTGAACAATCGTTGTCGATCGAAACATGAGGATCAACCACTTCAATAGCCTTGCTCTGCTTCTTCATCCGAAACAGCCCACTGCGTCGGAAGATGTGATCGACCGTCTGTTTTCCAGTCAACACGTCGACCACAGCATCGGAAACCTCTTGAATCCTCTGAGTCGGTACCGTCCCAATAAAATCATTGTCGCTGACGAGAAATGAGCCAATCATTGTCGATTCAGCCGTCGTACAGGATTGAGCAGCGTGAATGTCCATTCTTAGCCCGGAGAGCACACCGGCAATCTTGTGAAAGCTTGCTGCTTCGTGCCGATTTCCAGCAAATGCTCGATAGGTGACTGTGTCCGTTTCAGCATCGTAATCGCCTTCAATCCTGACCCCGATATCCGACAACTGCTGAATGGAATCAAGGTCTTTGGCAATCCTTTCAGGTTCCTCCATCATCAAATAAAAGGGCGGCAACGCATCAAGCTGACGGTCAATCCAGGCCGGCCACTTTTCTGATTCATTGGGGCTGACCGGGACGATCGATGATCGCACGTGCTCGCGAATCAACTGCAGACGCTCACGCTCCAGATGGTTAAAAGGTCGACCACTGAGTATCAGCATCGTGCGATTGTAAAGATCCGCCAGCAGGTCACCCTTCCAATCCGTCCAGACTTCAGGCCCCACTGCCTTGATGTCTGCCACGGACAGCACATACAGCATCCTCAGCAGTTCGGGAGCGCCGACAAGGCGAGCAAATTCAATCAACAGCGCCTGATCAGTAATGTCGCGTCGAAATGCGAGATCCGGCATAACAAGATGGTACCGCACAAGAAACATCACCATCCGTTTCTTGTTCTCCGGCGTCTGAAGTCGCACGGCAACTTCTTCGGCAATCTGTTCTCCGATGATGCTGTGATCCCCATCGCGACTTTTGCCAATGTCGTGCAGAATCAACGAAAGGTGCAATGTGGCTTTGTGTCGGACGCTTCTGTAGGCCGTTCCGACGGGAGTCTGATCATTTGCAAAGCCAACAACTTCGTCGATTGTTTTCAGAGTATGCTCATCAACCGTGTAGCTGTGATACTGATTGAACTGCATTAGATATCGAATTTCAGACACAGCCGGTAACAACCAGTCCAGAACTCTGGTTTCGTACATTGCTCGCAGCGTTAACGGCAAACCTTCTCCGGAACGCAGGATGGATCGAAACCAACTGCAACATTTGCGTCCGGGCTCTTCCGGCAATTTCCCCGCCAGCTTTCCGATCATTTTCCGGAGCCCTGCTGACAGTTGTACCTTTTCCGATGCTGCAGTCGCAAATACTTCCATGAGTTTCTCGGGGTGTTTTTTCATAGCCTTCAGAAACTCTTCCGTGACATTCAAAACTCCATCGTGAATCGTAAACCCGGCCGGGCTGCGGGATGGCAGAATGGCACTCTTCAGACGGCCAAACAAAGAAGGACGGTGTTCTGTTTCCGCGACGCGACGCACAATTTCAGCAACTCGAGAAGTCTGCCGAAAATATTCCTGCATGAAACTCTCGACGGCTTTCCGTGGGTCGAGATTTTCAACGCCCTGGCTACGGACAATCTCCAACTGAAGATCACGCGTCAGCACGTCCTGCTTTAAACCTGCTCGGCAGTGCAACTGCAGACGCAGTGACGTTAGAAACTCATCAGCCTGGCTAAGAACGGCGAGTTCCTGAGTCCGAATGTCACCATGTTCCAGCAGCGATGAAGGATGGGAGTCTCCATACTGAGCAAATGCGACCCAGCGCATTAGATGCAGGTCTCTCAGGCCACCCGGAGAACGCTTCACATCCGGCTCAAGCTGATTGACAGAATCACCTCGAGCCATCCATTCGTCTCTCCGCGATGATACACATGCAGCGACAAATCGATCTGCCGGATCGCGGAACACTTTCTTTTCGACAAGCCGAGAAAGTGATTTAAACATCGCTGCGCTACCGAGCAACAGCCGCATATCGACCAGTGAGGTCGCAAACTGCACGTCCTCATTGGCAAACCGAACGACATCTTCCGGTGTGCGAATACTATGACCCAACTGAAACCCGGTGTCCCAACAATCACGCACAAACGCAGACAGGACGGGTTCAAGCTTTGAAATAGACTTTGCCGTCGCGACCAGCAGCAGGTCGATATCAGAGTACGGGGCAGGGCGGCGGCGACCGTTTCCGCCGACGCAGATCACAGAAAAATCAGCAGACTCACTTACGCCCGAGGCGGCCAAAGTGGACCGGATCATCTGCTGCAGCAGACCATCCAACTGGTCCGAAAACCAGTTGCAGATTTCAATGCCACTTTCTCCAGCCTCGTGTCTGACCTTGGCCTCAGCGCGAAGAGTTTTCACGAGCTCTCGACGATGCTGAATAGTTGCGAGATTTGGAGCAGGAGCTGATTCGCTGGCCACGGGATACCGTTTACAGGGTGTCAAAAAACAAAAAGGCAGGCCGAATGGGCATTCGACCTGCCGAAGGATATACCGGATTCTTTGGAAAACCCAGTCTGTCTTTACGCAACGCCAACGCTGCAGCAACGTTTCTCGTCAACGGCGTTGCTCACATGCCGGAAACGTACTGACACAAGCAGAAACGCTGGAAGGTCTTCAAAAGCAGAAATCAACAGCATCTGGTTTTACACTAGATGGCTTCCGTACCACTTTCTCCAGTTCGAATTCTCACAACCTGCTCCAGTGAGGAAACGAAAATCTTCCCGTCTCCGACCTGTCCTGTCCTGGCCGATTCGCAGATCGCGTTTACCGCGGCCTCCACTTCGTTTTCGCCAACGACCACTTCCATTTTCACTTTGGGCATGAAATCAACAGTGTACTCGGCACCACGGTATGTTTCCTTGTGCCCACGCTGTCGCCCAAAACCTCTGACTTCGGAAACGGTCATCCCCTGCACGCCCATTGTGGTCAACGCAGTCTTCACGTCTTCCAACTTGTAATGCCGGATGATTGCCTCTAATTTTTTCATAATCGCCTTACTTTCACACAAACGAAAATACAGAGCCACGGTCGTCCCAGGGCGATGGTGGTCTTTACGACGTATAGTCCCTGTTCCAAACCTAGGCAATTCACGTGCCATAGCAAAAAGTTGGGCAAAGGTGAGCTTCACGCCCGCCATCTGCGCAATCTGAAGGCACAAAGCACACAAACCAGGCATGTAATCACGGATCGACAATATTTTACCGCGGTGTGATACCATTATGGCGTAACTGTTTTTACGTCCCGCTTGTCGACTTCTGCCAGACTACTGGGGTTGAGCACCCACGGAATCAGAATTTCCTCATGCTTTACTTCGCCATCATCGCAACGATTGGCTGTCTTCTGGGTCGATTGGGCGCCGGTTGGGCGGCAACCATGCTAGCGGACATGAACAACGGTGGTTTGATCAGTTGCCTCAATTGCAAATCACCGCCGACTGCCTGGCAGCGATGGCTAAGCTTGAAACCAGTTCGTTGTTCGTGCCGGAATGCTGCAACAATTTACTGGCATCTGCTGTCCAGCGTCGGACTCGGCGCGACATTTCTGATGTTCGCGTGGTTGCTGTTGGATCCTGCAACGCACTGCCAGAACATTCATGAAGTTCAGCCTTCAAGCTCGTTGCTGTTCTCGCGACTGCCGTTTCACCTGACACTCATATTCCTACTGTGGGTGGCAACGTTGACCGATCTGCTTGATTACGTCATTCCGGACGAAATTATCTGCAGTGGAATTCTAATTGCCATAGTCGCCGCGTTCGTCACCGGCGATTTGCAGATGATTCATATATGGGTAAACTGGGATGAAGCGTTGGTCAGCCTCGATGGCCCGTACCTGCCTGAATGGATGAAGAATCAGCAGCACCTGCACGGAATCGCGTGGAGCACTGCAGGACTGACGGCTGGCGCGTTAATCACCTGGCTTGTTCGGTGGATGTCTCACGCTATTCTTCGATATCCAGCTTTGGGCTTGGGCGATGTGACGTTGATGGCCCTTGTCGGTTCGTTTATCGGATGGCAGCCAACACTCTGCGTCCTTGCAGTCGCTCCGTTGGTCGGGCTGGTCATCGGAATGCTGGCATGGTTTGCCACTGGACGCACGTTTGTTGCCTTCGGTCCATACCTGACTTTTTCCGCGTTGCTGGTAATCTGCAGCTGGCGTTGGTTATGGGCCGACTACTTTACGTTGCGTGACATATTTAGTCACTGGCCGTCCATTCTTGGACTGATAGGTATCGCATTTCTCACGCTGTTTGTCCTGTTGGTTGTGCTGCGAATTTTTCGCTCGCTGCCCACGGCAAGTTTGAAGCGATGACAGTCAGATTTCGCGGGCACAGCGTTACAGTCGCTGTTGTTAATTATCAGCGAATTTCGGCTTAAATCATGTCCAGCTTATGATGCTGTCGTGACGGAGGCTTAGCGCACTCAGCGCATATGCCGTGTGCTTCAAGACGATGCCCTCTCATGCGAAAGCCCATCTCCATGGCAACCCGTTCCAAAATTGCTGAGATTTCTTCGTTGCGAAACTCAATCAGCTTACCGCACTTCTCGCAAATGAAGTGATCGTGCTGAGGATAACCGTAATCATGCTCGTACACTTCACGATCGTTGGCCCGAGCCACTTTGCGAATCAGGCCGGCTTCTTCCAGTTGAGCGATTGTGCGATAAACAGTTGCGCGGCTGACACGGCGGCCGTCCTGAGGCTTATCAAGTCGAGCGACGATTTCATCGACATCAAAGTGCTCATGATCCGAGAATATCTCGCGCACGATAATTTCGCGTTCTTGAGTCAGGCGTTTACTACGGGTCGCCAGAAACTCTCGAAATTTTTCTTCGGGCGAAACGGCCACATTTTTGGGAGCAAAACTGCCCACGGTAAACCTCAACTCATCAAACTGCGAAACAAAAGCGACAGTATAGCGCCACAAGGTCGCCAATCGCTAGAACTACGCAGCCCTATCGTTGACATTTCATTATAGTCACCCCGACGGAAAACATCGGCAAACGGCGAAAATGAGACTGACAGCCGGCCAATGAACCATTGTCGGCTGCGAGCCGGCTCTGTCTCAGACCGTTCGACTCTTTAGCGGCCACCTGACTGCAACTGCTGAATCAACATCCCGATTTTCACGAATGCCTGAAATGACTCAACCGGAATACTTGATCGTACCGAAAGTCGTTGCGGTTCTGCCATTAGAGAAAATCCAGCGTAACTCTTAGGCAACTCAAGAGCCTCCAACTGGTCTTCCTGAAGCGGAATCGGCAATGCGCCAGTCGAAACGATCAGCTTTGCGAAACCCAGAAACGACGAAGGCATATCAACCAGAATTATAAGATTCGCCTTTTCCGGTAGTCTGCCGCGGGCACTCAGCAGTTTCGCGTCGGACCAGAACTCTGACTTCAGTAGTCGCTGCATAGCGGCCATTCCGCCACCCGTTGCCTGATACATGACGTCGTCTTTCGCGACAATTCTTTGCGTCATCCCATTGGGCCCGTACAGCTTTCCATTAATTGCCTTCTGCATACCGAGCGGATCAAGTTCCGGAGGAACGGTTTGCTGAAAAGTTAAAAATGTCGACAGACTGACCATCAATTTGCTCAGCATTCAATTTCAATGACTGACGCTGCCGAATTCCGGCGATTTCATATTCGATGTCCCCACCCCAAGGCCGCGAACGCCTCGCGAATTTTTTCTACGGGGCCGACTTCAGTTATCCCGAACATCGTCATCGCACCTTCATCGCTTAAAGCCAGATTCCCGCCGCCGGCGATTGTGCCAAACTTCGCATCCTGCATGATCGTCAACGACTGAGCAAACTTTTCTCTCATTAATTCGTCGACCGGCATTTGGGCCATCAACCGCTCGGCATAACCAAGAAATGCTTCCGTGTTGCCGTGTATTCCCCAGTACATCATTTGACGCTCTGGTACGAACTTCATGATGGCCATCTCGTTTACCGGATGCAATTTCAGAATTCTGTCGGTGCTGCTATCCGGAGTCACCGTCAGAAGCTCATCAACCTGCAGACTGTCGTCGGTAAACTTCAGACTGACAACAAGTGCTGTCGAATCACTAACTCCCGGCAATACTCCGCGGCCCATTTTTCAATACATGTCCCAAACATAATTGAGATCAATCTTTCCATCACCGGCTGGCACCTGACTCGCTATGGCATCGATAAATTCATCAAGGTTGGTTTCGGCGGCCTCAAGTTTGTCCGCAAAGATCTGCTTCAGCGAAGCAACGTTTACGAATGTGGCCAGATGCGCGGCATTCAGTAAATCAGTGTTCCTTCTATCAATGATGCTTGAAATCGGTTGTACGGTTCCTCCCAGGCAGGCTTGGACATGTTCAATCTGTGACGCACTTCGCGAGTACGCCACCCATTTATCTTTCTCAACAAACTGAAAACCGGCGTTCACACCCTTTCGCATCTTCGCAGCGTCGGTTGCAGGAATCAGAAGCACAATATCGGGTGGTCCGACTGGCTGAGCGAACAGCGCCAGATACCAATCGCGGCTCATATCGACTCCGGCCAGCGTTGGATTACTGATAACCATTCCCAACGACGGCGCCAGAGCCGGAATCATCCCGCCGAAGCCGGGCTGAACCAGATTCACAAAGGCGGCAAGGTCAGTCGACGTCGTATCTGGTGCCTGCAATCGAATCACTACAGAAGCATCAACGGAATTATCTCGAATGCGTCTGCCCCCAAGGCTGACGGCCGATTCAGCAGAACAGACGACGCAATCAGAATCAACATTATCAAACGGTGACTCATACTCCATTCTTTCAACAATAGACAAACAGAAAATGGCAACTCAAAACGTGCGAGTTTCCACTTCACCTTCGACTGGCACTGCCAACGCAGCAATACGAATGTCAGATCACTTTAGCGACAAACTTTCAGTGTGCTGCAGGAACAGTGTGCTGCAGGAACAAAAGCGTCATCCAATCAAATCGACACGCCCACAAATCACGGTGTAAGTGATTCTGAATCAAAGAATTCCCCGAAACACATGAGCCGACTGAAGTCGCTAATCCCGATTAGTGACTGTTACGCGATCTAAGCTGATGTCGCCATTTTTTCCGACAAGAAACACAACCCGCGACTTTGAAACATCCAGTACGGTTCCGGTGACTGTCAGTTCTGGGCCATTGTCAAAGCGAGCTATGACATTGTTGCCATCAAGCACGATTTGCACATGGTGCCATGAACCATCCAAACCGTTTGCAGCCTGTCTTGCCAGAGACTCGATTCGATAAAACGAAGGGTCATCCAATTGTAGTTTTGTCGGAGCTATCCGTTTGCCACCATTCGCGTCTCGCTTTTTCTTCTGGGCCAGTTTAGATCCGGGGTCGCCACGATCCTGCATTAGTTCCACGCGTTTCGGAGTGACGGCAAAACGTAATAAATGAGCCTGACCGCCGAACTGCGAATCGCCGTCAACCAGAAACAGAAAGTAGCCATTTCCGTTGGCAAACCTAACATCGAATTCGATGGCCAGATTATGCCCGGAAACAGGCACGCCAATTGATGGCCCATGGCTGTCATCCGGCTGAGCGACACATCGCAATGCACCTTCAAAATACTGAACGACTTCGGTCGCCCACCAGGCCGCCAGTTCTGAGGCAGAACGTCTGCACCGAAGTTCTCGTCGATCAAAATCGACGCTTCCTTAGCGTGAAGCGTCTGAAAGCCGAGCCACGAAGCTGCAAAACAGAGAATCAAATAATTTGACAGCTTCATCGTATTCAGGCCCACCCGGTAATTTGGTCGATGATCGAGTTCACTTCAAGAAATTCAGGAATAGCCGTTTTCTGCCGTCGGACGCTCGTCCAGAAAACACACAAATTGAAGTTCGGGAAATGCATCCATCTAAGACACCAGCCTATAGCCGGTTGTCGCGTAAAAATCATAAACGCTAAATACATTACCGTCGCGGTCACCAGACTAAAAACAATAACAACACTGCCCAGCAATCGGCTGCGTTTCAGTTGCCATCACATAAAAATGCCGGTCAATCCCCAACACACCATGGCAATGGCCATTGCGTCGACTGCCAACGACCAAAACATTCTGCCGTTCCAGTGCGGCGGTCGACCGTGCGACGTATGCAGTCGCATTAGAAAATGACGTGGTGTCATTCCATCCTGGCCTGTATATTTTGTCACATCAATGTGTCCGTCCTTTAGCACATAAGTAAGTCTTGCCGGTTCGCCGGCGACGTTGGCCAGAAAGTTCCGCTTAGTTCAGCCAAACGGCTTAAGAGTGCCTTCAGACTCACTCCCCACCGAAGTAAGCACTTACTGTGCCGATGCCTGAGCCGCGTCGAGTGGATTCGGATCCGGCGTGATATTAGGAATATCGTTCAACAGCGTCTCACGCAACTCATCGTTCTTCGGATGAGTCAGCACACGAGCGGCCTTGCTGACAGGATCGATATGCACCACCTGCCTGATCCGGATGCGTTGACTTCAAACATTACTTCATTGCTGAATTCAGATCCATGATCCACTGGTATCGTGATGATGTGTCGCTCGTGTCCCTGCAAGGTGTCAACCACCTGCTGAGCCAGCTCGACTGAAGACGGAAACTAGACCATCGCGGAATCGACCGAGGCAGCGGCGTCGACATGCTGGATCGACATATCCGAAAACAGGCTTTGATGACTAAACATTACTCCCGTGATACCGTACAGGAACACCTACGGAAGCAGAAACAAACCCGAGTACAAATGAATTCGTCTAATCAGAATCTTCACGCGGGACCACGGCAACCGCCGATGCTGACCTCCACTATCTTCAGTCGTTAAAGAAACCCTAGCGCGTTCCAAAACGTCCGGCTTAGACACAGCATCAGCTATCACCAGTTCGCTCCCCCCCCCCGAACAGATAAGCCCAAAGGCCGATCTTAACTATCAAGGGTCGTGCTTCGGAAGTGACGTCGGACAATTTCCCGATCGTAAACCGCGTGATTTTCGTGACCTGATCAGTCAACCGTTGAGATCGAAGAAGCGGAATCACGCTTCGCAGCATCATTCCTGCGGTTCATCGTCGATTGATTCCAGCATGCGGTTCAAAGCTTTGTCGAGCAACTCGTCCGAATCGTAAGCTCCGGCGTCGATCGCCTTCCGAATAGCTTCCAGCTTCTCAACTCGCAACAGTTCGGCTTCGTGATGTGAAATACCGGAAACCTGCTGAATAGGATTCGGGTCATTAGCCGCTGCATCAACTGGGTCGGCGACCTTCGACCCAATTGGACTCGAATCAACTTCACGAAGGCGATTATGAGATATTGAAGACATAGGCCCCGCTTAAAACGAACTTATCTGCCTGAACGCTAATCGACGCACTGGGCCAAATGGTACGACTGATTCAAGCCATAGTCCACTTGAATAGTCGGCAAAACATGGTTCAAAGCATTTCCACCAGACGCAACGACCATGCTGACGTCACCTTGCGAGAATTCCGATCGCCGTAAGTCGCACTACACTAAGTTGACATTCGCGTCATTCGACAGACGGTGTTTCACCAAACATTGCCAGAATACCTGCTGGGATCTCAAATTTCTCGGGCTTCTTCTGCACCTTCGCGTTGATTTTTGTCGGCAGCTTTTGGCTTTTCTTCTTCACCGCGCTCTGCAGTAGACCCTCCACCAAATTACCGAATTCCCGCACAGCGCCGCCTTTGGCGTGTCCCACACTTCGAAGGCTAAAGCCCTCCAGTCTAGCCGTCGCCGTTCCCAAATGCGGCAGCACTCTCAGCTTATTGCCATCATCTGTTCTTAATAAGTCGCTGCGGAACTGAAGATCTGCTGCAAAGGCGACATCAGCCACAACATCAGCGCTGACGCTGTATAGTCTTGCGCCGTAATTCCACCGCTGTTGACGCCCGGTCGCACGTAGACGCAATCTTGCGGTCACGCGGTAACGTGGCACGCCTCGATCGATCTTTGGCAGCAAAGCAATAGCCAGCTGAAAGTGTTTCTGAGGATCCACCAGCGTCGCATCGACTCGCTGCCAGGTACCGTGATTGACCTCTTTCCAGCGGCGCGATGTATCGATTTTCAGTCCCTTCATTTTGACGTTCAATCCGGACTGTACTCGCTTTTGATTTCCCCAGTCGTCGTCGTCAGAATACGTTTCAGGCAACAGCATCAGAGCCATGCCTTTGATGAACTGAACGGCTTCGGGTGACATTGGTATTTCGTCGGACAGACCTTGTACAGTAACCGTTTCAATAGCGGGAATATCGCCGTCTGGAGTCGCGTTCGATTGCAGAATATGGCCATCGTCAACGTAAGCAGGTTCACGTTGCTGCCGAAGATCACCATCAGCAACCAGTGAAGCCTCGCCAGGCAGTCCGTCCTCAGCAGTCAACTCGTCCGATGCAACAACAGCAAAACGGCCGTTCACGATCAAAAACGCGACCAACACAAATACGGGCACCCCAAACGAAAATGGTGCGACTCGAAATGTTGTCAACAAATTCCATTTTTCATGAACCATGATCGTTCCTTCAATCCTGCACCCTGACAACCGCAAATCGCAGACTCACTTCGAATACGGCCCCGATCCAACCAGCGCCTGCAGAGCAAATCCGGTCTCCACACAATCTCTAACAGCATAAATTACGACAGCGATATCAGATTCTCGCACATCCAAATGCGTGACCATCCGAACTCGCTGACCGCCCATGGGGCCAACCAACACGCCGCGTTCACGAAGAGCGGCAGCAAACTGCACGGCCGTTCCTGATTCTGCATCCAGTTCCAGAAAAACGAGATTCGATTCTGTGTGCTCCGGCCACGCAGTAATTCCGTCGATCGCCGAAAGACCGAGCGACAGCTGTTTCGCATTATCGTGATCCTGCTGCAACCGGTCTACGTGATTTTCCAGAGCATAAATCGCTGCGGCGGCCACAATTCCGGATTGCCGCATGGCCCCGCCGAACATTTTTCGTGCTCGACGAGCCAATCGGATTTCTTCCTTTGAACCGACCAGAATCGATCCCACCGGGCAACCCAACCCCTTACTAAAGCAGATCGACACCGTATCAAAACAGGCTGCCATATCTGACGGAGAATAGCCGCCACCGATGGTCGCGTTGAAAAAACGTGCTCCATCCAGATGCATTTTCAAGCCAAGTGACGAAGCCCATTCGGAAACGTCCTGCAATTGCTGCAGCGGATAGATAAATCCGCCAGCAATATTTGTTGTATTTTCCAGACAAACCAGACGTGTGCGACAATAATGCTGGTCGTCAACGCGTGGCTTATCCTGCAGATCAGCCACGCTCAACATTCCCCGCGGAGCGGCAATTTGTCGCACCGTCACGCCGCTTAATGCAGCAGGCCCGCCAGCTTCGAAAATGCCGATATGTCCGGTTTCGTTAATCAGCAGTTCGTCGCCGGGAAGACAGTGAGCTCGCACACCCATTTGATTGGTTTGCGTTCCTGAACAGCCAAACACGGCCGCTTCTTTGCCGAGTAATTCGGCCATCATCGCTTCCAGACGATTTACGGTTGGGTCTTCGCCCATTACATCGTCGCCCACTTCCGCGTCCATCATGGCCTGCTTCATGGCGATGGTCGGGCGAGTCACGGTATCACTTCTTAGGTCAATCATCTTAAAATCCCGGTGATTTTTCGCCGATGTCGCGGATCAGAATGCTCACCGATGAGACAAACTCTGCAGGATCCGCGGGAAACGCACAATTCCCGCAGAAAAACGCCGCGCCCAGACTGTACTTCCGTCTCGTGGGCGGTTCAATCTCGACACGCATTCAGAAACCAATCGCTGCAAGACAACCATTTCGCAGCGGCGCTACGATAGTAACAACAGCACTCAAAACCATGCCCGACAATACACCACTTCAGATAACGTCCATTGACTGCCGACAAGGCGACGCCAAACAGCTGTTTCGTGAACTTCGCGATAAACTGAGCCCACGCGGCGACGTGGTATCAGAAGCTGGAAAACAGCGTACGATCGAATTGTTCGGAGCAGCCCTTAGCCCTCGCGAAGTTGTCGAACGTATTTGTGAAGACGTGCGTACGAAAGGCATCGATGCACTGCTGGACTACACGGCCAGACTTGACCGAAAACAGCTGACGCAAAACACGATCGCTGTTACACAGGAGGAACTGGAAGCCGCGTCGAAAGCAGTGTCGCCAAAGTTTCTGGAAACGGTCCGACAGATACGCGACAACATCGTAGAATTCCAATCGGCGATTCTGCCACAGGACACCAGAATTGTTCGCGACCTGAACGGCGGCAGGGTTGAACTTCGTCAACGACATCTGCCAATGAAACGGATCGGCATTTGCGTTCCCGGCGGTGCAGCCGCTTATCCTTCGACGGTGCTGATGACGGCCGTTCCCGCGATGACGGCCGGTGTCCCTGAAATCGCCATCGTTGTGCCTCCGACGGATTTTGGAGGATACAACAACGACATGCTGGCCACTTGCCACGAAATTGGAATCACGGAAATTTACCGAGTTGGCGGCGCTCAGGCAGTTGCCGCTCTGGCTTATGGCGTTGCGGGAATCAAACGCGTCGACAAAATTGTCGGCCCGGGAAATCTATTTGTCGCTTTGGCGAAGCAGCGTGTCTTCGGTGACGTCGACATCGATAGCATTGCTGGTCCCAGCGAAGTGATTGTGTTAGCTGATGAAACGGCAAACCCGGATTTCATCGCCGCCGATCTGATTTCTCAGGCAGAACACAGTCCCGGTTCAGGAGTGCTGGTCACGTGGTACGAACCGTTGATCGAGCAGGTCAGACACGCGTTGGAAGTTCAACTCGGGAAACTGGGGCGAGGCGACCTGGCCCGCCAAAGCCTGGAAGACTATGGAGCTTTAATTCTTGCTCGTGATCGGAACGAAGCGGCTGAACTTACCGACCTGCTTGCACCAGAGCATCTGCATATTTCCATGGATGACGCCGAATCGATGCTGGGACAGATTCAGAATGCAGGCGCGATATTTATGGGACACTTTACGCCCGTCGCCTTAGGCGATTACATTGCCGGACCGTCGCACGTGCTGCCCACAGGTGGCACCGCCCGATTCGCAAACGGACTCGCCTCAACGGACTTCCTGAAACGAAGTTCGGTCATCTGCTATGATCAGGCTGCGTTGCAGGGCGATGCTGATCGAGTACGTTTAATGGCGGAAAAAGAAGGCCTGACGGCTCACAGTGCCAGCGTTGACATCCGCTTGCCGCGATCGTGTTGAAAATGAATTACAACATCAAATTTTTCTGCGGCACGCTCGTACTTCACTGATTCTATTTATTCACACAAAGCGAAAGTTTCATGATTAAGTCTGCCGTTACGATCAGTATCGTCGAAGAAGCTCGCAAGGGCCCATTTGTTTTTCACGACGATGTTGCTGTTGGCTGCGAGAAGGCCGCCGAACTTGGCTTTGACGCCGTAGAAATTTTCGCTCCTTCACCTGAAGCACTTCGCGCACTGCCTTTAGCTGACCTGTTAGCAAAACACGGACTGAGTCTTGCCGCAGTCGGCACCGGAGCCGGCATGGTCAAGCACGGGCTGCACCTGTGTGACGCAGACGCGGATCGACGTGTTAAAGCCTGCGATTTTGTTCGCGGCATCATCGAAGCAGGCGCACCGCATAAAGCGCCGGCGATCATTGGCTCGATGCAGGGCAAGTGGGACGCTGCGACAGACAGGGAAACGGCTCTCGGTTACCTTCGCGACAGCCTGAATTCACTCGGTGACTTCGCCAAAAGTCTTGGCGTACCACTCATTTATGAACCATTGAATCGCTACGAAACAAACCTCGCAACGACAGTGAAGCAGGGCGTTGAACTACTGGCACCGCTAACGACAGGCAATGTCGTTTTGCTGGCAGATCTGTTCCACATGAACATCGAAGAAGCCAACATCGCCGACGGTCTTCGAGTCGGCGGCAAACACATCGGTCACGTGCACTTTGTAGATTCCAATCGACAGGCGGCAGGCCGCGGCCATATGGACTACGCACCGATTGCCCAGGCTCTGGCAGATATCGGCTACGATGGTTATGCCTGTGCTGAAGCGTTTCCGATTCCGGATTCATACGAAGCCGCGCGACAGACGATGGAAACTTTCAACGCAGTCTTTCGCGCGTAGCAACAGCAACATTGTCAGCTGTGCCCGACCTGCCGATAAGCACCCAAAGCTGCGTCACTCGAAGAATGTAACACGGTTCAATAAATTTCATTAATCAAACACCTTAACGCTACCTGGAAAATCTCATGCTGAAGTCTGAGTTGATTCACCCTGAAATTTCGGCCATCGTGGCTCGAGCCGGACATAGCTCAAAAATCCTGATTGCTGACGGCAACTATCCCGCCTCGTCGGCCATTGGCCCTGGAGCTAAACTGGTCAGCCTGAATCTGGCTCCTGGCTTGCTGACGGTTGCTCAGGTGTTCAAAGTGCTGCTGAATTCAGTGCCGATCGAAGCCGTCAATACCATGGGAATGCCCGACGACGATCCATACAAACTCGATCAGGACCCACCGGTCTGGAACGAGTACCGTCAGATTCTGACAAACGCCAAAGCCAGCATTGAACTAAAACCCATCCAGCGCTGGGACTTCTACGACGCCGTGGCCTCACGAGACCATGTCTTGACGATACAAACGGGAGACCAGGCGCTTTGGGCAAACCTTTTACTAACTGTGGGCGTCCGGCAGGCGGGAGAATAGCATCGCCGCACCAATCTGGCTTTGAGTCTCATGAATGATCTGATGTAGACTTCTACTGGCAGGCAACTAAAGGCGAGTTGTCCTGTCGGTTCTTGTTTGAAGTGACGTTTCACTTACTGACACCATTTGCCAAGCACAGGAAGTTGCTCTGGAGTAACCTATGTCAATCCGCACACTCTCAATCTTCACCGCTGTTCTTTTCCTGCTGCCCGTTCAATCCACGAATGGTCAGGAGAGCTTACGATGGAAGTTCCGATCTCAGGAAAACATCAAATACAACGTCGTTCAGAACATGAAGACGTCAATGAAGATTGGCGACAACAATGTGAACCAAACGATGAATCAATCGATGGACATGTCATGGCAGATCCTAAGCGTTGCAGCGAGCGGTGACACCGTCATGAATCAGGTCGTGGACCGGATACGCATGAAATCTGAAGGTGGCCCGGCCGGATTGCTGGAATTCGACACCGCCGATGCGAAGAAGCCGGAAAACCCGATTATTGCTTCGATGGGCGAGACATTTCAGAAGATTGTCAACAAGCCTTTTACGGTCACCATGAAACCCGATGGACAGATCGACAACGTTACAGTCCCTCCCGAACTGATCGACGCAATTCGTCAGTCTTCTGCTGGCAACGCCGCTGCGTTAAATGAAGATTCGCTAAAGCAGATGATGAAGCAGTCTGCGGTAACCTTACCAGATGGACCAGTCGTCCCAAACAACACCTGGACCAGTCAGCAGTCAATCGAATTGCCATTCGGCACGATGCAGATTAACTCAACCATGACGTACGCCGGCAAAGACGCGATGGGCAATGCCCTGATCAATGTTGTGCCAAAGATCTCCGTGACACCCAAAGAAGGTGCTCCGGTTAAGATGACTCTGACAAACTCGGACGGACGCGGACAGGTCACATTTAACATCATCCAGGGACGCGTATCAAAATCTCGACTCGACCTGACGATGGCTATGAAAATCGAAACCGCGAACGGACAGACATTTGATCAGACAATTCAACAGGCTACCGAAATGACTCTGGTTCAATAATTCTGAACCCTGAACAGCGGCAATCCTTCGGGATGTTTCTGCCGACCAAAATCAAAATGGCCACGATAAACAGAGCCATTTTTCAACAAAACTAGATGCTGCGGTGCCTTTCTCAATGGAAAGAACCGCAGCTTGTTTTTTGTTGAGACCGAAGTTCGGTTCTATGATGGCAGGCAGTCTCCGTTCGTTGCCAACTTTCATCGCGATACCGAAACCGTGAAACGAATTTTTCTAACACTGGCTATTCTTGCATCCTGCTTACTCTTTCTAAACATAGTGCTGGGCCTGAACATTGGCGACGCAAAAAGCCTGGACAAGGGAACGCAGTCTCAGATCAATGTGCACTTGCTGGTTGGGTTGGGAGCACTCACGTTTTCAACTCTGATACATGCCATCAGCCTGACCTATTTTATGGGCACTGGCCGTTGGCTCGAAGAAACCAGCAACGCCTACTCGCTGGGCAATTCGTGGTACAACGAAAGTCAGCGAATTAAGTACCAGACGCTTCCGGGCATGACCTGTTGCATCGGATTGCTGATTGCAACCGGTGCACTCGGCGCCGTTGCAGATCCGGCAACCCCAATGTCACTGGATGGTTTTCTGGGCATGACCAGTAGCCAGTGGCATTTCCTGTGTGCCGTACTAACGACCATTGCCAACGTCCTGACGAACGTCACCCAATACGCCGCAATCTCGAAACACTCGGGAGTTGTTGAATCAGTCCTCGGCGAAGTCCGACGAATTCGCGAGGAGCGTGGGCTGCCAACATAGGTTTGCCGACGCTGTTTCCTAAAAGAAACACCAGAAGACACGAACAACTGCTGCTGTCACGACTTGCCTTGCAACACATGCTTCCATGTTCTAACAACTCCAGCCTGGTGTGCGACGTTGATGAATCCTGAACTCTCACGCTTCGAGAATCTTTCATCTGCGATTGATGAAGGAATCAACCGCGGGCTTCATACCGGAGTTCAGGTTTATGTTTCGCAAAACGGTCGGCAGACGCTCAATCATGGTTTTGGTGAAGCGTCCCCGGGCGTGCCAATGTCATCATCAACTGTGATGCTGTGGCGATCTGCCGGAAAGCCAATCACCGCGACCGCCGTTCTTCAAACCTGGCAATCGGGCCGTCTTTCAATCGATGATGGACTGCAGACTTTCCTGCCGGAAACACGGGGAACCGTTGTGAGTGACATTACGATTCGACAAATCTTAAGCCACTCGTCGGGGCTGCCTGTGATTGACACCGGCTGGCCCCGGTCATTGTGGAAAGAGATCATCCAACGCATCTGCACAGTGGATCAATTAACTGCGGATGCCGCCTATCAGCCGCAATCGACGTGGTTTCTGCTGGCAGAAATCCTGCGGCGAACAGATCTTCAAGGTCGTGATTTCCAGAAGATCATTTCTGAAGACATTCTCAAACCGCTCGGCGTCAATGAAGCGTGGTGTGGAATTCCGGAAACAGAAGCCCAGGCACTTCATGCTCGCCTGCCAACGTACTTCGTGCGTGAAAAAGGACAATTGGTATACAGCGAATATTCAAATGGAGACTGGCTGACGCAGCCATCACCTGGCGGAAACATGCGCGGGCCGGTTTCCGGGCTTGGCACATTCTATGAAATGCTGTTAGCCGGAATAAACTCGCACGAACAATCGCAAGTTCTATCGTCCGACGCCATTCGGCAAATGCTAGTTCCGCAGCGTATTGGGAAGTTCGACCAGACACTGCAACACACAATCAACTTTGGTCTGGGTGTCATTCTGGATTCGAACCGGTATGGCGCCGACACGGTTCCATACGGATTCGGCAGGTTTTGTTCGCCACAGACCTTTGGGCACGGTGGAGCTCAGTGTGCCATGGGATTCTGCGATCCAACACACCAACTTGTAGTTGCCTGGGCGGCCAACGGCTTTTGCGGAGAAGGACAGCACCAGCGTCGCAATCGAGCGATCAACGAAGCGATCTACGCGGATCTCGCAATTACGTAACGCAGATCCAGAAAACCTAAATCCCGCACAGGCCTATCCACCGGTGTTCCGGGATATCCGTATTCTGGAGAGCATTCCCTTGTTTGCCTGTTGCGACTTTATATCGCCGGTTAAAACACAGTGACCGAATTGCGCAGAACGGACTGACATGTTATTCAACGGCCGCGGCGAATCTGCGGCCGCGACAACCAACACTTTCGTGTAAGTCGCTCAACGAATATCCTTTGCAAAAGTCGTTCCAGCAAACGACTGTCAGCCGGCAGGATGAGCTTTCAATGCGAACAAGTGACCTTCGAATATCAATTTCCACACGTCAAATCTCAATGCAAATCGCGTTGTTGCTGTTCTTTGCCGTACTTTGCATTCAGATTGCCGGGCAGGAAACCGAGTCTGCAAAGACTCTCCACAACACCGACATTTCGGCAGCAGACATTGCCTCTGCCCAACAGCTTGGACAAATTTTCGGCATCGCCGACTGGCTGGGACCGTTGGCTCCGGTCGCACTATCGCCGTTCTTTGGAATTGCGTGCCTTTCCGGGATGGCGATTTATGGTCAGGGGTGGGTATCAGCAGACAACGCGTTGCTTGGCGAATCGTCGCCGCTCAATAACCAGGCCATCTTCTTTGCGTTTCTGGTACTTACTCTGATCACGTCACTGCCGCGTCTAACCAAGGTCAGTAAACCGTTCGCTCAGGCAGTCGATCAGATCGAAGCCTGGGCCGGCATCATTACGATGCTTGCGCTGAAGATAATGCTCGGAACCAAAGCTCCGGAAATGGCGGAGGTGGCAGTCATGCAGTTGGGATTCGTATCGTTCACGACAAATGCAATGTTGATGATCGCGGCTGTGATTAATGTATTTGTGATCAACACCGTGAAGTTCTTTTTTGAGATCCTTGTGTGGATCACACCGGTGCCAACCATTGATGCTGTTTTTGAATTCACCAACAAGACGGCGTGTGCAGTACTGATGGCGATTTACGGCTATAGCCCTGTTGTAGCCACAGGTATAAATCTGATAACATTTGTCGCGGCGGGAATTGTATTCATCTGGTCTTACCGTCGGGAAATCTATTTTCGGACAATGCTGATCGACGCGTTGTGGGCACTGATTTCACCGGCCAGGTGTGTCGGCACAAAAGAACTGGTCGTCTTTCCAGTATCTGCCGCCGGTCCATTCTCAGCGCGCGCCCGCTGTATCTTCCGGCGAACAGACACCGGCTGGACGCTGACACAACATCGTTTTCTACAGGCTCCACTGCAACTGGAACTGGCAGCCAGTGATTCTGCCATGGAACTTGATGCAGGGTACTTCACAAACACGTTGAAAATGTCAGGCCGCCATTCGACATGCTTCACTTTCAGTCGATGGTACAACGCGTGCCTGCCCGAACTGGCAAAAGCCTTTGGAGCAACACTCAACGCCCAGGACGCGGCCGTGCTTCGAAATCGCTCAGGACTGAAATCCGAGATGGGTTAACAGCAAATCCTGATGCAACGCATCGTCGTGCCATAAAACAGGGCCGTTCGAAAGATTCAGCGTACTAAGTTGAATGCAGATTCAACCCCTGTCAGTAACTGCAAATTGATGAGCGAATTACCTGGCAACTGATTCCGATGCCGCACAACTTGGATTCTGCCGCCGCGATCGGTATTCTGAATCTCTTGCCCAAAAATCAATATCAATAGGAAAGACACTAAGATGCGTCTGATTGTTCTGTTTGCTGTTCTGTTCGCCAGCAGTTGTTTTGGAAACGTGTCTGCTGAAGATGCGCAACCGCTAAAAGTTCTGGTTGTGACCGGTGGCTGCTGCCACGATTATCCCTTCCAAACCAAAGCTCTGCAGGAAGCAGCCAAGGCAAGAAACGTTTCGGTGGAATGGACTGTCGTCAACGAAGGTGGAAACGGCACTTCGGCTAAAATTGACTTATATAAGAATGCCGACTGGGCCAAGGGCTTTGACGTGGTTGTGCATAACGAATGCTTTGCCGCTACCACGGACGAGGACTACATTCGCAGCATTACAAAACCACACTTCGAAGGCACAAACGCCGTTGTGATCCACTGTGCCATGCACACCTATCGCGACGCAAAAATTGACGACTGGCGACAAATGCTGGGTGTCACCAGTCGACGCCACGATCACAAAAGCAACTATCAGGTTAAGAATGCCAAGCCTGATCATCCGGCGATGAAGGACTTCCCAAAAGAGTGGACGACGCCCAGCGACGAACTGTACGTCATCGAAAAAGTGTGGCCCGATACCGAAGTGTTGGCAACATCAGTCAGTGAAAAGACGGGCGACCTTCATCCCGTCATCTGGGCGCACACCTATGGTAAGGCGCGCGTGTTCGGAACAACGTATGGACATGCCAATGAAACATTTGAAGACAAGGTGTTTCTGGATGTGGTCATCAATGGCCTGAAGTGGGCGGCTGGCAGGTAGCCTTCTTCCTTCAAGACTCGAAGTGGTGAATCTTTTAAAGCAGGAGGCATCGAAGATCCACCACCGTTCACGTATTCCATATAGTTCTGGGATGCCACGGTCGAGGAACCGTCAGTCATAACCATTAGCCCTTACGCTCCCCAAAATTCTGAGTCCGGCCCCGCAACTGTGACGGAACGGATGCCCAATACAGTCAGGCGTGACCTGCTGCGTCATGAAGGTTCAATGAAGGCAACCGGGCTTGGGGTTGCACTAACGTCAACCACGTTGCTGGCAAAAACCTTTGAATTTTTGGTTTATGGGGCAGTGTGAATTTGCATCAGCGTTCCAAGTCCCACTTGTGTTCTTTTGGCTGGCAGCGTTGACAAGCACAATGAGCATCGGATGCCGCGTTGTACGCTGGCTTAGTCCGGCTAGATTTGCCTTGTGCCTTTGTATCCCACATTTACCGCTGATGACATAAAACCAATGCTTGATTCCGTTGTTGCGGCTGCTGGCAATTTTCGGAAGCTTATAGATCTTATGGGTAATGTCTGTGTGTCTCTATAGCCCGTTCAAGATGTTGAGTTTCGAGACCGCAACTGTGATGTCATGCTGATACCGCAAAGTGATTGAACAAATTCCGTCGATCGGGCCGACCCCGACGCTCCAGTTCTGTGGACGGATTACCATGATTTGCACTGCTGGTAATCTCGTCTATTGCCTGCTAACTTCAAGCCCACTTTAGGACATGGAGTTCAACTGAAATCGGCGCAACTGCAGATCAGTTCCAGAGCATTGCCTTCCGGGTCTTTAAAGAAAATGGCTTTGGCATTCATCGCCGGAAACTCCGCTTCGACGGGGTTCAGATCGAGTTGCTGAAGTCGCTCGAAGTGCGCTGGATAGCTTTCAGGCGGAATTTCAAACGCCAGATGATTTAACGTTGATCGCCGAACGTCGTGCCCAATCAATCGTTTTCTGGCGTTTGCATGACGCTGATAGTCAATCAGAACCAGCAATTGAGGATGCAGCGGCCCCAGAGGCGTATGCAGTTCTTTGATGGTCAAAAAGGAAATCGTGGGCTCGCCCAGCGGATCATGCGGACCGTCCATTTCGAGTGACGCTTCGCTATGAATCGGAAACCCAAGCGCTCGCTGATAGAAACTTCGCATCAGTGGAAGATCGGCAACGCTCAGCACAATTTCAGCAACTCCGGTAATTGGTGGAACACCCGGCATTTAGAATCCTTGGAGGCTTTGTGGTAGAACAAACAACGTACAGATCAGCGGCCATGAAAATAACGTGAATTTTTTCAGGTGGGGGCAAACACTCAGAACAACGTTTTTTCGCAGAATTCAATCTCATACAGACGGAACAAACATAACGGTCGTCAAACTTTACCAACGGTTTGGTAACAGAATGAGTATTGCAGGGCACTTGGAGAACGCCTTCGCCATATCGTGAGCCAGGGTTCAGTGTTGTTTGCAAATTCAAATCGGAAGCTCCCCCATGCCAACACGATCCTCTAAGTCAAGTATTCAAAAATCAACCAACCATTCACGAGCGATCGGTATCGTCTCGATGTTGGAGATGCTGGACGACGAACCAGCATTCTTGCGCACCAACATTGAACGTCGCATCAACCGTGTGATGCATTCGCGACAGGATGCAGCGTCTGTCTCGGCTCCACACATTCGGTGGAACAATAATTTCCGTTCTGCCGACAAGAAAACGGTACAGACGGACTCAGCTTTGGATGCATGTGAAATACTGGAATTACTTTCGACATTTGCCGGTCGCGAATCATGCCCAGCGTGATCTTCTCAACGTCGTAAAAATTCGACGCAGAGGTACCACGCAGCAGTGCAGGTCTGGCGAAAGCTATTCCGTCTTTTCGACTTCATGCGAAGCGGGAACGATAGTCGGTTGTGCGGCAGCGCTCTGTTCTGCGGCCTTCGCCTCAGCAAGCTTTATTTCAACCGCCTTCGCTTCGGCTGCCGAGGCATCAGCGATCTGTTGCTCAAGTACAGCTGGATGCACAAACTGATGAGCATCGGCGACGGTTAAGGGAGAAGGCTTCACAGGCCCTTGTTTCCGCTGAAACATGGCTGGCCTTTTCAACTTGAAGCCGGCAAACTTCGGCGTTTTATAAATCGAACCTCGCTGCAGAGGCCCGGCGCCCATGACCCATGTATCTTTTGCATCGCTTTTGGAGATAGCTGTTCCGGATTGCCAAACGGGCGTTCCGGATTCTCGATGATACGCGTAGATGACAATCTTCGACGTGGCCAACGCGGCGTTTCGTTTTCCAACGCTGATTTCCGGGATCGTGGGCATTACGGGAACGCTCGTCATGATCGATGCGGCGGTGCTAAGAGCATTACTGGCCGGCAAACCGTAAGTCACTTCCAACGAGTCTGTCCCCAGCGCACCAACACGCGCTTCGAGCACATAGTCGGCCTTGTCCTTCGAATCCTGAATAAGACAGCCTGACATTGTCAGCCGATGACGAATCGCGCTAATGATGTAATCGGAGTTAACAAACAAAACTCCCTTCACCGCATTGATATAGGTGGTATCCAGAAACACTTTCCGACCGGAAAGCACTGCAAAATCCAGCTGATCGACGGTGCGATCAACGGAATCGGACAGCAACAATTGCTCCGTTCCGGTTCGCAGCTGCGTTGTACCGCAACCAACAACAACCAGCATGCAGCTCAAAACTGCGGTGTGGAAAAGAATGGATCGCATCAGTGCGGGGTAATTTGGGTTATCAGGCAGGAAACATCAGCGTAGGAAACGCCGGGAGGGGTCTGCAGTCTAGACGTTTGCGGCTCCGACTGTTGTAATTCGTTTTGAACAAATGTCACTTATCGACAACACAAGCCGACATTTGAACAGGGACTTCGGCAAATTCGACCGGATCCGTAATCTATGGTTGGCCATCGCGCTGGCTGTCGATCAAAATGAATATCCCCATCGAGTTTTGTTTCACAACCAAACTCGAAATCCCCACCTCAATTTCACCAGAGGCAATCAGCTATGCTGACACTAACTGGTCGAGCGTATCGAAACTGCGACGGCGTTTCCCGGCGCACGTTGCTGGTTGCCGGTTCATTCGGATTCGGTGGATGGGGACTGGCAGACCTGCTGCAGGCCGAAGAAGCCAGCGGAATTCGCAGGTCTCAAAAAGCAGTGATCAACATCCACCTTGATGGTGGCCCACCTCAACTGGATACCATCGATCCTAAACCGAATGCGCCGGCAGAATTTCGCGGCGAGTTTGCTCCAATTCAAACATCACTACCAGGAGTACAGATCAGCGAATTGATGCCAAAAGTCGCAGCGGCCGCCAATGACTTCACATTCATTCGCACGCTGGTCGGTTCAACAGGACGCCACGACGCATTCCAGTGCCAGTCGGGCTTTAGCGAAAAAGATCTCGCCAGCTTTGGCGGGCGACCGGCCATGGGTTGCGTCGTCGCCCGCATGCTGGGTTCAACATCAGACGTGACACCACCTTTTGTCGACTTAATGCAGGGCCGACCATTGGTCCGTAATTCTGCTCGACCCGGTTTTCTTGGCCCGTCGTATCAGCCGTTTCGCCCCGACCTAAGCAGTATGTTTCAACGCGAACTGGAAGCTGGCATGAAAGGCGAACTCAGTCGACTCGGCGAAGACCAGACCGTCAGCCTGAAACTGAATTCATCGTTGTCTCACCGCCGTCTGGATGACCGACGCTCACTGCTGGCAAGTCTGGATCAGATTCGACGCAACGTTGATGCATCGGGAATGATGGACGCAATGGACCGTTTTCAACAGCAGGCCGTCGGCATATTAACGTCCGGACAGTTTGCTGAGGCCATGGACCTGAGCCGTGAAGACCCGCAGGTGCTGGCTCGCTATACGGCGCCGGGAAGCAAACGCGGCATCCAGTCAACCACCAGCGAAGGCCCGGACAGCACTCGCAAGTTTTTGCTGGCACGGCGACTTGTCGAAGCGGGCGTGCGTTGCGTCAGCGTGACTATCAGTGATTTTGATACGCACTCTGCCAACTTCGAACGGATGCGAAACTTAATGCCAATCGTCGACCACGGACTGCATGCACTCGTCACCGACCTCAAAGAACGCGGCATGCTGAATGATGTCTCGATCGTTGCCTGGGGAGAATTCGGACGAACACCGCGCATCAACGATAAGAACGGTGGCCGAGATCACTGGCCTCGTGTCGGCCCCGCGCTGCTTGCGGGAGGAGGAATGCGAAGCGGACAGGTAATCGGCGAAACAGACCGCGTCGCAGGTTCCGCCATTTCGCGTCCTGTTCACTACAAAGACATCTTCGCCACGCTGTACAAAAACATGGGAATCGATGCTCGGCAGGTTACAATCAACGATCCGCAGGGCAGGCCACAGTACTTACTGGACGAAGGCGAACCCATGCGGGAACTAACCTAAATCTTCCAATCAAGACGTTGCAATATCAACGATCACTTACAACAAAGCATTCAATCTCCGCGCTTCGTGCGCTGCAACCCGAGTAACAACAATCATGTTCAAGATTCAAAGCCCGTCACGAATATCCTTATGCGATCAACTCAGCCGACGCCGGTTTATTGAGGTTGGTGGAATTGGTGCATTAGGTTTGACGCTTTCACATCTGCTGAAAAACGAAACGGTGCAGGCAGCAGAAACGACGATTCGTAAAAGCTCGCCGCGTTCCGTGATCATGATCTGGCAACATGGCGGACCGTCACAGCTTGACACATTCGACATGAAGCCGTTGGCTCCCACAGAATATCGTGGCCCATACTCGCCGATCAGCAGCTCGTTACCCGGCCTGGACGTCAGTAACCTGATGCCTGAACACGCAAAGATCATGGACAAGTGTACCGTGATCCGCAGCTTCTCTCACGGCAACGGAGATCACTGGGCGGCCGCTCACTGGATGCTGACCGGACGACTTGGGGCAACTGGTTCCGATCGCATGCCACGACAGCCAGCGATGGGAGCCATCGCATCTCATATGCTGGGCCCCGTACGTTCCGGAGTCCCGGCAACAATCAACTTCAACGATGGTGGCTTTGGTTACCACGGTGGATCGTGGCTGGGAGTCGCTCATAACCCTATGCGGATTGGCGAATTCAGTTACGGAAACGAAGCAGGGCGATTGCCATCAGCGGATCATCGCAGCTTTACACTGGTTGACGGACTCAGCACAGATCGAATCATGAACCGTACGTCGCTGCAAAAGCAATTCGACGCAATGAGACGCGACGTCGATCAAAAAGGCATCTTCGAAAACATGGACGGCATCGATCAGCAGGCCATGGAAATTTTGCTGTCAGGAAGAGCGAAAGATGCCTTCGACCTGGACAAGGAAGACGAAAAAACTCGCCAGCGTTACGGCGACGGCTGGGGCGAACAGGCGCTGCTCGCTAGACGGCTGGTCGAAGCCGGAGTCCGCTTTGTCTCGTTAAATACTGGTTACTGGGACGACCACGGAAACATTAAAGCAGGTTTAGATACCAAAATGCCTCGGCACGACAAAGCTGTGGGTGTTCTGATTCAGGACCTGCACGAACGAGGTATGCTGGACGACACACTGGTTGTAACCGCCGGAGAATTTGGACGAACTCCGCGAATCAACGGCAACGCCGGCCGAGACCACTGGCCGGGTGCTCAGAGCATCCTGTTTGCCGGGGGCGGTTATCGCCACGGACAGGTAATCGGCAGTACCAACGACAAGGCCGAATACCCAACGTCACGAAAAGTCGGAGTCGAAGACTTCTGCGCGATCGTCTACCACAGTCTCGGTCTGCGCACCGACGATTACGTGAAGGATCTTTCCAATCGCCCCGTGCATCTGGTGCCCGGCGGCGAAGTCCCTCGCGAAATGATCTAAGTCGAGGCAATAATTTTCAGGGGGCTCACAAACTGAACGACGCATCGCACGCTGAACATTGTATCGCAGTGTTCAGCTATGCAGATCCATCAGATTCCCAATCCTGTGCTCGCTTCAACGCTCGATTCCAGCCGGACATCAGACGCTTCTGATCCGCAGGCTTCATCGTGGCTTTAAACCGAGCGGCTTCCTGCCAGTTCGTTTCAATTTCTTTTTGATTCTTCCAATAGCCCACCGCCAACCCCGCCAAATAGGCGGCCCCCAGCGCTGTCGTTTCCGCCACAGCAGGACGAATCACGGGAACTCGCAGCAGATCCGCCTGGAACTGCATGAGCAAACTGTTCATTGATGCTCCTCCATCCACTCGCAGCTGCTGAAGCTTAACGCCAGAATCGAGTTCCATCGCCAGAAGAACGTCAGCGACCTGATAGGCAATTCCTTCCAGAGCTGCTCGAGCAATGTGTGCTTTACTGGAACCACGAGTAAGACCAACGATGGTCCCGCGAGCATAAGCATCCCAATGTGGAGCCCCCAATCCAGCAAACGCCGGCACCAGATAGACTCCGCCCGTGTCGTTAACCGTTGAAGCCAGTTGTTCGACTTCGGCAGACGATTTGATGATACCGAGTCCATCTCGCAGCCATTGCACTACAGCACCGGCAATAAAGATGCTGCCTTCCAAAGCGTACTCAGTGCGGTCGCCAATCTTCCACGCCACTGTTGTCAGCAGCTTATTCTTCGAAGCAACCGGCTTTGTCCCGGTATTCATCAGCATAAAGCAGCCGGTGCCGTATGTATTCTTCACCATTCCGGGCTTTGTACAGCACTGACCGAATAATGCCGCCTGCTGATCACCAGCGATACCGGCAATCGGAATGGTGCCACCCAGAAGATGCGTCTCACCATAGACTTCGCTCGATGAACGTATCTCTGGCAACATGCATTCCGGAATGGAAAACATTTTCAGCAGTTGAGCGTCCCATTTGCCAGTATGAATATTGAACAGCATCGTGCGCGAAGCGTTGCTGGGATCTGTCACGTGAACTTTGCCACCGGTAAGTCGCCAAATTAGCCACGAATCAACCGTTCCAAACGCCAGGTCACCCGCTTCCGCCTTCTTGCGAGCTCCTGCGACATTATCCAGAATCCACTGAATCTTCGTTGCCGAAAAATAGGCATCCAGAATCAACCCGGTCTTTTTCTGGATCGGGACGTTAGCTTTCTTTGAACGAAGCGCATCACAGACACCGGCCGTGCGACGGTCCTGCCACACGATGGCATTCGATACGGCCGCGCCGGTCGTTCTGTCCCAGACAATTGCCGTTTCCCGCTGATTGGTGATGCCAATGGCCGCCACGTCATTTGCCGTTAACTTTGCCTTTCTCAGCACATTTTTGGCAACAGCAAGTTGCGACTTCCAGATATCTTCCGGGTTGTGTTCCACCCAACCCGGTTTCGGAAAATGTTGAGGAAACTCTTTCTGTGCCGACGCAAGGACAGAGCCGTTTTTATTGAACAGGATCGCTCGAGAACTTGTCGTGCCCTGATCGAGCGCAAGAACATATTTCATGGGTCACTTCGCTTCATCGAAAAGTCACACGAAAAAGTCGCGGTCTGCAGACAAACCCGCACGACCAGAATTGCATAACGCCTATCCTGCAACAGGCCAGATTGCCTGATACAAGAAGGCAGCCGTCACACCACCAACAACAGGGCCAACCACAGGTATCCACGAGTAGCCCCAGCCGGAATCTCCCTTTCCGGCAATCGGCAGAATCGCATGTGCAATCCGTGGCCCCAGGTCACGGGCAGGGTTAATCGCATATCCGGTGGCTCCCCCCAGTGACAAGCCAACTGACCAAACCATCAGCCCCACAAGACACGGAGACAGACCTTCTTTGAAGCCTGAATTTGGCACCAGATTTTCCGGAGTCAGAATGGCGAGAACTCCCAGCACCAAAACGAATGTGCCAATAATTTCTGTGAGCAAATTCGCTAACGTGTTGGGAATCGCCGGAGTGTTGCAAAAGCAGCCGCGAATGCTGCCCGCGTCCGATGTTTCTTTCCAATGCGGCAGATACGACAGCCAGACCAACGTCGCTCCTGCTACACCGCCTGCCAGTTGAGCGCCAATGTATCCGCCGACCTTCAGCCATTCGAACTTGCCAATAGCGGCCAGCCCGATGGTCACCGCAGGATTCAAATGAGCTCCACTATGAGCATTCACCAGATACACGGCGAATGTCACAGCCATGGCCCAACCGGTAGTGATGACGATCCAACCGCCATTATTGCCATACGTCTTTTTAAGATTAACGTTGGCACAAACGCCATTGCCCAACAACACAAGAATCATTGTGCCGACAAATTCGGCGAGGTATGGTGACATTTGCTTTGTGCTCCCGCTTTGTGATTGAAGTGCAAGTTTAGCGGATATGAAGCATGTTTGCCCAGCAAGTCAGACTCAAACCTTTCGATGAATTGTCGCAGGGTCCACGCCGCCGGCAGAACAATGGCAGAGACGCCAAAGCAAACTTGCAGACAACCGTTCCACGGAACAGGAAAGAATGCATTTGCGGATATCTCGACCGTCACCTGACCTTCAATACTGACCGTTGAGTCAGCCGGACATCACAACAAACTGCTGGCGACTTCGGACAACTCAGAACGTACTCCTTTTTCCAGCGTCACATGAGCGTAAAGGTGTTGTCCCTTCATACGGTTGATCACGTACGTCAATCCGTTGGACGTGGAATCCAGATAAGGATGATCGATCTGCTGTACGTCGCCAGTCAGAACTATCCGGGTTCCCTCGCCGGCTCGAGTAATAATTGTTTTCACTTCATGCGGTGTCAGGTTCTGAGCTTCATCAACGATGAAGTACGTCTTCTGCAGGCTGCGACCACGGATGTACGCCAGCGGAGTAATCTCAAGTCGCTCTTCTTCCAACATCCTGTCGACAATGTGTTTCGATTCCTGATTCTCATGTCGAATCACAGAAAGATTGTCGAACAAAGGCTGCATATAAGGCTGAATTTTGGCGTTTGCATCGCCGGGTAGAAAACCAAGATCGCGATTGCTGAGCGGAACAATGGGACGAGCCAGCATGACCTGCCGATAGTCCTGTTCGCACTCCAGCGCGGCAGCCAGCGACAGTAGCGTCTTTCCACTTCCGGCGCGGCCTGAAAGCGTAATCAGTTTTATCCGAGGATCGGTTAGAGCCTGCAGTGCAAACGATTGTTCAGCGTTACGAGGACGAATGCCAAAACAAGAAGTGAGCGTGACGCGTTGAAACTGTTTTTCCCTCGAACGGTATGTTGCAAGTACTGAACGTGCACCGCTGCGCAGAATAAAGTTTTCATTACTAAGCGGATCTGTCACCTCGGGAAGCTGCGATGCTTCAACACGACCATCCGCTTCAAAAAGCCGATCAATTGCATCGGACGAAACTTCCGGCACCGAACGCTTGCCAGTGTACAGTTCATCCAGATTTCGAATTTTGTCGCTGGTGTAGTCCTGTGCCACCAGGCCAAATGCCTTGGCCTTCAATCTCAGGTTTGTATCCTTGGTGACCAGAATCACTTTCTGATCTTCCAATAACTCAGCCACCGCCAGTGCGGTATTGAGAATGCGATGGTCGGCGATGTCATTCTGTAGAGCATGACGAGTGCGTCCGCTTTCCAGATTCATCAACACTTTGATGTGACCCCGACCGTTGCCGAGCGGACAACCGTCTTCCGCCACAACATCGCCCGTCAGACTATCCAGTTCACGCAGAAATCTGCGTGCTTGAAAGTGAATGTCACCATCACCTTTTTTGAAGCGATCCAGTTCTTCCAAAACCGTGATCGGTAGAGCGATATCGTGTTCTTCGAAATTGAAGATGCAGTCTGAATCGTGCAGAATGACGTTCGTATCAAGGACGAACAATCTGTTGGACTTAACACGAGTTACTTTTTCGACCGGTCTCTCGTTCGGCGAATCATCCTGAACGGAGCCCCGCATCCCTGTATGGCGAATCATTTCCAAACCCAACTGTGTTAAAGCAAGTCGAGGTCAAAGCAAGTCGAGGTCAAAGCAAGTCGAGGTCAAAGCAAGTCGAGGTCAAAGCAAACCGAGGTCAAAGCAAACCGAGTGAAATCCGATTTACTTAAATAAAGTAATCCAAACTGACGCCTGTGCAAAAAAGTGTAAGCAGTTTTTCGCAAACCTAACAGTCCAAACGCTCCCGGAAATCACGAAAGCATTCACCTGTTTTCCCTGCCAGGCCTTATCTACGTCTTGTATTCAGAATTCAGTCTTACATACTCCTGGGTTAAATCACTGGTCCAAAACCGAACGGATTCAGTTCCTGACGCAGGACCTCCGCAAAGCTTTAATCGAAAATGCACTTCTGCGTTGTCTCTCATTTGATTGGACAGTGCTTCTTCATCAAAGTCGACCGGAGTTCCAGCGTTGAATACTTCAGTTGTGTTAATAATCAGTGAAAGAAAAGATGTATCGAAGTCAATTCCCGCGTAGCCGGCCGCTGATGTGATTCGCCCCCAGTTTGGGTCGTTGCCGGTAATCGCGGTTTTCACGAGGGCGCTTTCGGCGATTTCTTTTGCCACTTTGAACGCAGCTTCACGAGTCTCAAAGCCTTCCACATCAATCGTAATGAAGTGTCCGGCGCCTTCCGCATCGCGAATAATGTCTGTCGCGAGTTTCTCACACGCCTGCTGGATAGCGTTACGAACCAACGCATAGTCATCTTCTGTTTCCGGAGCCGCATTCGCCGCGCCGTTCGCAAACAGCAGTACCGTATCGCTGGTGCTCATGTGACCGTCCACACTGATACAGTTAAACGTCCTGGCCGCACCATAGCGCAGCAGTTCATCACACTGTTCAGCCGTCAACTTCGCATCCGTCATCACAACACACAGCATGGTGGCCATATTCGGAGCAATCATCGCGGCACCTTTGGCAGCACCCGCCACTCGTACAGAGCCCGTACTTAATCCGATATCAACAGACGATTGTTTTGCAAACGTGTCCGTTGTCATCATGGCCGTGGCCGCGTCTTTAAATGCCGCATCTGTTGTGGCAAGTGCCGCAACGGCGGGAGGAATGCCTGCGGAGATAATGTTCATCGGAAGATTGACGCCGATAATACCTGTTGAACAGACCAGCACCTGTTCGGCATCGCAGCCAAGTTCGGCAGCAAGTTCGGCCGTCATTTGTCTTGCATCCAGAAGCCCCTCTTCTCCGGTGCAGGCATTTGAATTTCCGGAATTAATAATCAACGCGCGAGCAATGGTGGAAGGGACGCGTTCCTTCGAAACCGTTACCGGAGCACCCACGACTCGGTTGGTTGTAAAGACTCCTGACACTGCAGCGGGCCGATCAGAAACAAACAATGCCAGATCTGACTTACCGCTGGCTTTGATGCCGCAGGTTGTTCCGGAAACGCTAAAGCCGGACGGAAGGGAAGGTGTTGTCATTCTTAGCTCAGGAAAGGGTTACTGTGCGGACTATTACTGTGCGGACTATCGATTCGTCAGCCGAATGAACTCGGCCGTGTATTGTCTCAGATTTCCCCCATATTGATCGAAGACTCAGGCTCTGAGACGTCAGCAGCCAACCAGGAAACAGCAAAGATCATCGTCGCACTTGGAGAGTTAATGCGGTGGTGCCAGCGTTCAGAATTCGGAAGACTTTGATCGAAAACACTCCCCACGCCTAACAGGCCAGCAGGCCCATTCGCTGATCGAGTCCCAGCAGTAGATTCATATTCTGCACGGCCACGCCGCTGGCGCCCTTGATTAGATTGTCGATCGCGGAAAACACAACCAGCTGATCGCGATTCATCCGGACAGAAATATCGCAGAAGTTCGTATGAGCCACATGTTTCGTTGCGGGGATATGTTCGACGATTCGCACAAACGGCTGATCTGCATAGAACTTCCGGAACACGTCCAGTAATTCGGGTACCGACTTGGGCTGCTTGAGTCGAGGATACATCGAACATAAAATGCCGCGATCCATGGGCATCAGATGCGGATTGAAGGCCACTTGAACATCGCTCCCACAAACATCCGCCAGAACCTGTTCGATTTCCGGTGTATGTCGATGAGTACCAATTCCGTAGGCCGTGACAGATTCGTTACATTCGGAAAACAGCGTCCCCAGCTTTGGCGTTCTTCCGGCGCCGCTGACTCCACTTTTCGCATCGATAATAATTCCCGTGCTTTCAATCAGGCCAGCGGCCAATAGTGGAGCGAGCCCTAAAATGGACGAGCTTGTATAGCAGCCGGGATTCGCAACAAGATCTGAACCGGGAATTCTGTCCATATAGATTTCCGGCAGTCCGTAGACCGTGTTGCTAAGCCGAGTTGGATCGGTATGAATGTGACCGTACCATTGCTCATAAACACCGGGATCGCTCAGGCGATAGTCTGCACTCAAGTCGACAACGCGACAACCAGCATCCAGCAACTGTGGAACGGCTTCCATGCTGGCGGTGTGGGGCAGGGCACAGAAGACAATGTCAGCTCGTTTGCCAACTTCTTCGGCCGTCAGATTTTCGCAAATCAGGTCGAACTGCCCGGTCAGCGATGGGTGAATTTCGCTGATGTGCGGCTTTGAGTCCTGACGTGTCGTCAGCGCCGTGACTTCAACGAGTGGATGCCGGGCCAGAATTTTCAGAAGTTCCAGCGCGGTGTAACCGGTCGCTCCAAGTATCGCAATTCGCGTCATTGGTGAGGGTATCGTTATCGTTAGGTTCAGTAAAAATCTGCAACAACCTGGTGCAAATGATGTAATTAATGTAGCGATTTCTGTCGATCGGCCTCGAAGTGCACCGCGGTGCCATCAAAAGGGAAAGACCAGCATTTCCGGCACTGGTTCGCTAAGTTGACGGTATTCTATTCCTGTCGCAGGCCGCCACAACCACCTGACTTTTCGCACGTTTGCTTTCGTATAAACGAGATTTGCGGGGATTTGGCCTGTTTACTTTTAAAAGTGGAATATTCCCGTAAGAATATCGAGCTGCCCGGGAACTCGAAGCCCGAAAATATGGCAATTAACGGAACGCACGATGGCTTAGTCGTCGTCTCCCACCAGATCACTTTCACCAAGGCAATTTCCGAATCATGGCCAACGTCGCCTCTTTAGCGTCCGCTGCTCTTACCGCCGGAAACGGCATTCTTCGACTTGCTCCAACCTGGGTGCCGCGATCATTTCTGCAGCCCGGTCGGCGTTTGAAGCTGCATCCCGATGATTACTATGCTCTGGGAATGAATCGTGGCGGCATTGATGAACGCTGGTTTGGGTCGACGACGGAAGCTGCCAACGAAAACCGCAACGAAGACGAAGGACTTTCGTATTGCGTATTCAACGGCGAACGTTTTCAACTGCGCGACGTTGTTGCCGAACTGAAAGATCAGATCATCGGCGAACACATCTGGAATGCGTTTCAGAAGTGGCCGGTCTATTCAAAATTCTTCGACAACATGGGACCGATTCCTCACCACATGCACCAGAACGCCGAGCAGGCAAAATTGGTGGGTCAGGAAGGTAAACCAGAAAGCTATTACTTCCCACCACAAATGAATCAGATCGGAAACAACTTTCCGTACACATTCATGGGACTGGAACCCGGCACAACCAAGCAGGATGTCATTGACTGTCTGAATCGCTGGAATAAAGGCGAAAACGGACTACTCGATCTATCCAAAGCCTATCGTCTTAAACCCGGCACCGGCTGGCTTATTCCTCCATGCGTACTGCATGCTCCTGGTTCACTCGTGACTTACGAACCACAATGGGGAAGCGACGTGTTCGCGATGTACCAGAACCTAGTGGAAGGCCGCGAAGTCCCTCGCAGTCTTTTAACCAAAGACTTCCCGCCAGAACACCACAATGACAACACCTATATTGTGGAAGCCCTGGACTGGGACAAGAACGTCGATCCTGACTTCAAGGACAACAACTATCTGGAACCAATTGTCAGTGAACAGGGTGATGGCTGGTGCGACAGGTGGATTGTTTACGGCAAGGTCGATGGCAAGCAACTGTTCACAGCTAAGGAACTGACGCTGGAACCGGGAGCGAAATGCACCATTAAAGACGGCGGAGCATACAGCTGGATTACTGTGCAGGGCATGGGCAACATCGAAAAGATGCACCTGCAGTCGCCTGTCATGATTCGTTTTGGAGCAATGACAGAAGACGAAGTATTCGTTGTTGCAAGCAAAGCCGCCGAGGGCGTCACGTTCGAAAACACGGGAACTGAACCACTTGTTGGTCTCCGATATTTCGGTCCTGACGCGCAACCAAATGCTCCAGTAATGGGAGCTTACAAAAACAGCTAGTGTCGGTGAGGCGCTCATCGATTGCGTGCCTCCATAAACGAGCGCCAGTATTTACTGGCGCTCGTGACTTCAACGAAACACCCCACCGAAGGAAAACAGGAAATGAACGCACCAAAACTTCACAACGCGATGTGGCCCGGACTTGTCGGCAAAGGAACTGACGAAGGTCAGGAACCACCGATCAGCCTGGAAAAGATGCTGCAGCTGACCGCCGCCGCCAACGTCAACGGACAAAAGTTTGATGGCATTGACTACTTCCTGTTTCTGCCACACACCAATCCGGAAGCCAGCGACAGCGAAATTCGGGAAATCGCCGACATGATCGCCAGCTACGGTTTCAGCGTAGGTTCACTGGTCGCTCCGGTGTGGCCGGGAACCGTGGGTGATTCCGCGATGGGCGACGATGAAGCTCGCGGCAAATTTCTGGATGCCGTCAAAATGGCGTGCCGGATTGCAGGAATTTTCAACGATCACGGTGTCAGAAAGTACGGCTGTATCCGCATCGATTCAGCAGAATTCGGTATTGAAAAATGGCGAGAAGACTCAAAAGCCAACACATCTAAAATCGCAGCTACTTTCAAAGAAGCCGCCAGGATCGCCGCCGATCATGGACAACGACTGGCTGCAGAAGGCGAAATCTGCTGGGCTGGAATGCACAGCTGGAAAGACATGCTGGATCTTCTGGAGGAAGTTGGCATGCCGGAATCACTCGGATTCCAGGCTGACCTGGCGCACACATACCTGTACCTGCTGGGCTACAACGCTCCGGAATACGCACTGGTACAACCGGGCTACAGCGACGAAGAATTCTACGCCGCTTACAAAACAATGACCGACAAGCTGCGTCCATGGACCATCGACTTCCACGTCGCACAAAACGATGGTGAAGTTCACGGAGCGGGCTCACACGACAAGACAGGAAAGCACTGCCCAGCTGACGATCCGAACGGAAAACTCGATATCGCAAAGTGTGCCGGCTACTGGCTGGAAGGCGCGACAGAACGAGGCATGCAGCACATCTGCTGGGACGGTTGTATGTTTCCAAATGCAGTGCTGGAAGATCCTTCGACCTGGAACACAATTCTCGACACGATGATCAAGGTGCGTGAAAGCGGTTCGTGGTCTTAATCAACGGCACGTTGCCACGAATCTATGTCGAATGATCAAACCTGAGCGTAACGCTTTGTCCGTTGGTTATTTTTCAGCAGACGTTGGTCGTCCCTCCTTATTACAACAGTCCAGCAGAAAGCACAAATTAATGTCTCTCAAGCCCCTTAATATTGGTCTGATCGGCTACGGTTTCATGGGCCGTACTCACAGTAACGGCTACAAACGCGTCAATGATTTTTTTCCGGAACTGAAGTATCGTCCCGTGCTGAAAGCCGTCTGCGGACGTACGGCCGAAAAGACTCAGGCCTTTGCCGATCAGTGGCAATACGAAAGTATTGAAACCGACTGGCGCGCGGTGATTGCCCGTGACGACATCGACGCAGTCGACATCTGCACGCCGAACAACTCACATGCAGAAATTGCCATCGCCGCCGCTGAAGCGGGCAAGATGATCCTTTGCGAAAAACCGCTGGCCCTGAACGCTGAAGAGGGCGAACGTATGATCGCGGCCGTTGAAAAAGCGGGCGTGGCAAATACTGTTTGGTACAACTACCGACGAGTACCAGCGGTTTCTCTGGCAAAACAACTAATCGACGAAGGACGACTGGGACGCATCTTTCATTACCGAGCTAACTTTCTGCAGGACTGGACCATTAACGAAGACCTGCCACAGGGCGGTGCCGCGTTATGGCGACTGGATGCGAAAGCCGCTGGTTCCGGCGTGACCGGCGACCTTCTGGCTCACTGCATCGACAGTGCTATCTGGCTGAACGGATCGATTACCGACGTCAGCGCCATGACCGAAACCTTCGTCAAACAACGTATGCACAACGAAACCGGTAAGATGGAACCAGTCACCATCGACGATGCCTGTGCGTTTATGTGCCACTTCGGTAACGGGTCGCTCGGACTATTCGAAAGCACGCGCTACGCTCGAGGCCACAAGGCATTGTACACCCTGGAAATCAACGGTGAACATGCATCGATTCGCTGGGACCTGCATGACCTGCATCGTCTGGAATATTTCGATCACCGTGATGATTCGATCATTAGAGGCTGGCATTCTATTCACGTCAGTGACCCCGACATGCCATATATGGACAAATGGTGGGTACCTGGCCTGAATATTGGTTACGAACACACCTTTGTACATCAGGTTGCCGATTTTCTGAAAAGCATTGAAACCGGCGAACCGTGCAACCCCACCTTCCGAGACGCCCAGGAGACACAACAGGTCTGCGAAGCCGTGCTGGAAAGCGCCAGAACCCGCCAATGGAAGGATGTTGGGTAGTCTTTTCTATGGCCACAGCTATAATGCAGCCAATACAAGTCACAAAGTCGCGGCGGTTGGAGGTGCTCACTTCCAACCGCCGTTGTTCTTAATCCGCTGGACACGGCCGCTGCGAACCATCGTGGTAGGCTTGTGTCCTTTCTGTTTGTCAAAATCAAACATCCTTCTTATTTCACCAATCGAAAATTTCAGTCGAGGTCACGTCATGGAACGCCAGCCAATCTCAAGAGAAGGTCACGATAAACTTCGCGCCGAGATAAAGGAACTGGATGACCAGAAACCTGATATTCTTGAACGCATAAAGCTCGCGCGAGAAGAAGGCGACCTGAAGGAAAATGCGGAATACCACGCCGCTCGCGAACAGCTTGCCCACCTTGAGCGACAGATCGGTTCCAAAAGAGTCACTTTGTCCAGCTGTCAGATTATGGAAAAGGGCGACATGCCAAAGGGCATTGTCGCTTATGGCTCGCAGGTCACCGTGAAGGACCTGTCCGACAACACGGAAGAGGTTTATGAACTGGTCGGACCGGGTGAAGAAGACTACGACGGCGACATCCTGAAGATTCTGACGTCCAGCCCACTCGCACAGGCAATGCTGTACAAGAAGGTCGGAGATCAGTTTGAGGCAGAGATTCCTGTCGGAATTCTCAAACTGGAAGTTGTTGCCATTATTGATCCCTAGCCAACCCTGCGAAGCAGTGGTTCCCTGATCGAAATTCAGACGCAGTTAAGAAACAACCAAAGAAGCCCGGCCTTATTCCAAGCCGGGCTTTCTTTTTTGGTTCTTCAGTTACTTTAGTGGCAGTTGTCAGGCATGAGATTGAGCTTGCCGCAATAGAAGAGGATGCGTGTGCGATAGTTGTTGAAGTTGCGAAAGCCTCGGGCGGCTGATTTGATCGACTGGATGCGACTGTTGAAC